>NZ_JBBEBZ010000007.1:0-47765 GCF_040882075.1 Nitriliruptor sp. | reverse complement strand
TCCACACGGCCTGGTTGAGGTAGGGGAACAGCAGCTGGTTCGCGATGAACCCGCGCCGGTCACCGACGACGACGGGCGACTTGCCGATCGACTCGGCGAAGCCGCGGGCGGTCTCGACCACGTGCTCGTCGGTGACGACGGTCCGCACCAGTTCGATGAGCTTCATGACCGGTGCGGGGTTGAAGAAGTGGAACCCGAGGACGCGGTTCGGTCGGCGGCTGACCACGGCGATGTCCATCACCGGCAGCGAGGAGGTGTTGGTGGCGAGGATGGCGTCCTCGCGGGCGACCTCGTCGATGCGACGGAAGGTGTCCTGCTTGATGCTCAGGACCTCCGGCACGGCCTCGATGATCAGATCGCAGTCGCTGAGCGTGCTCCAGTCCGTCGAGCCGGAGATGCGACCGGCGATGGCGTCGCGCTCGGTCTCCTCGAGCTTGCCGCGGGCGACGTGGCGGTCGAGCGAACCGGCGATGCGGGCGTTGCCGCGTTCGACGGAACCGTCGTCGAGCTCGACGAACACGACCGGCAGCCCGTGGCGGGCGACGATCTCGGCGATACCCGAGCCCATCGTGCCGCAGCCGACGATGCCGACCTTGCCGACCTCGGTGACGATCTCGCTCACGCTGGTTCCTCCCGACACCCCGGGTACCGGGATGGTCCGCTGATCGCTGCCGCGCGGGTGGGCGCGGTCGGCCGAGAGCCTAGGGAGGGGCGAGCGCCCGGGACGAACCGACCGGCCGTGTGGGACGCGCGACGACGCCGGTCAGTCGCCACTCACCGTCGAGCCCGACCTCCACGTGCGGCGCACGGGGATCTGGCCGAGCACGTCGTCGGGGACCCGGGTGACGTCCGCCCCCGTCAGCACGAGGTCGGCGCGCGATCCGACCGCGATGATCCCCGCCTCGTGCTCGTCCCCGGCCTGGTAGGCGACACCGGCGGTGTAGGCCCCGAGGGCCTCGTCCCGTGTGATGCGTTCGGAGGGGTGCAGCACCTGCCCGTCGGTCTCGCCCGGGACCCGGCGCGTGACGGCCACGCCGATGCCCTCGAGCGGGACGAGCGACGACACCGGCCAGTCGCTGCCGAACGAGACGTGGGCCCCGCTGCGGAGCAGCGATCCGATGGGGTACTGCCAGCCCGCACGCTCCGCGCCGAGCCGCGGTTCGGTCAGGTCGACCATGATCTCGTTCGGTTGCGCCCAGAGCGGTTCGAAGTTCGCGACGGCACCGAGGGAGCGGAAGCGAGCGCGGTCGTCGGGGTGGACCAGATGGGTGTGGGCGGTGACGGGACGCCGGTCGCGGTCACCGTTCACCTCAGCGACGTGTCCGAACGCGTCGAGGGCGTCACGCACCGCCCGGTCACCGATGGCGTGCAGGTGCAGCTGGAAACCGGCGGCGTCGAAGGCCGCGCAGGCCTCGGCCAGCTCACCCGGTTCCCAGTTGGCGATCCCGTGTCCCCCGCCGCTGCCGGCGTCGTGGGCGAGGGCGCAGTACGGCTCGAGCAGCGCGCCGGTGCCGCCCTCGATGACCCCGTCGACGAAGAGCTTGACGGTGGTGAGCGAGAGCCGACCGCCGGGGACCCCGTTCGCGGTCCGACGCACGGTCGCGTCGGCGACCTCGCGACGCGCCTCGACGAACGCCTCGACCTGGTCGCGCCACCCGTCCACCTCGACCTTCGGCGCGAGGTCGAGATCGACGGTGAGGTCGCCGGCGTCGGCGACCCGTGAGAACGCGGGCAACAGCGGGAGGGTGATCCAGGCGTCCTGGGCCCACACGATGCCGGCCGAGGTCATCCGGTCGAGCCCGACGCGCAGCCCCCGGGCTTCCTTGTCGATCCCGCGCGGCGGGATGTGCGCTTCGAGCAGGTGCTCGGCCTCCTCGAGCAGGGTCCCGACCGGGGTGCCGTCCGCGTCCCGCACGATGGTCCCGCGCGGTGGATCGTCGGTGGCCGCCGTGATGCCGGCGACGGCCAGCGCACGGGAGTTGCACCAGACCATGTGGTGGTCCGAGGACCACAGGGCGACCGGCCGGTCACCGACGACGGCGTCCAACGTCGACGCGCGACCGACGCCGCCCGGCAGGACCTCGGGCGGGTACCCCCACCCGAGCACCCACGCGTCTACGCCGCTCGTCGCGCCACCACCCGCGCCATCCGCTGCGACGAACGCCGCCAGACGGCGAAGCACCTCGTCGACGTCGGGGCTGTCGACCAGGTCGCAGTCGAGCGACTCCGCTCCCCCGTTGAGCGGGTGCGCGTGCCCATCGCGGAAGGCGGGTAGCAACGACCCGTCGCTCACCTCGACCACCTCGGTACGCGGGCCGCGCCGTTCCCGAGCCTCGAACCCGAGCGCGACGATGCGTCCGTCCGCGACAGCGACCGCGTCGGTGGGGCGCCCGGTGCCGGTCCAGATGCTGCCGTGAGCGGGGTCGTCGAGGACGACGAGCAGGTCGGCGGTCACGCGGTCCCCCCGGCCGACGACCGACGTCGTTCGGTCATCCCCGTGGTCAGCTCGAGCACGATCCGGTTGCCGAGCGCCGCGGTGATGTCCATCGGCTGGTCGTAGTGCGGCGCGACCTCGACCACGTCGGCGCCGAGGACCTCGAGCTCGCGACCGAGGCGCCGGACCGTGTCGAGGAGCTGCCGCGAGGTGAGCCCTCCGGGTTCGGGCGTGCCGGTGCCCGGGGCCATCCCCGGATCGACGACGTCGACATCGACCGAGATGAACACCCCGACGGCGGGGTCCTCACCGTCCGGTCCCCGGCCGGAGGCGTGGGCGACCGCCTCGTCCACGACCGTCGTCAGTCCCCGTTCGACGATCTCCTCCATGAAGTAGCTGCGCATCCGCTGCTCGCGCATCCAGGCGACGGTCTCGGGCGGCGGCCAGTACCCCCGCAGGCCGATCTGCACGAACCGGAACCCCGGGATGGCCCCGGACTCGATGAGCCGGCGCATCGGCGTCCCGTGCCCGTGGAGCTGACCCCACTGGTCCTCGCCGGTGTCGGCGTGCGCGTCGAAGTGGATGAGCGCGACCCGGCCGAACCCGTGGTGACGAGCCACCCCGGACGCGTCCGGGAAGGTGATGGTGTGGTCACCGCCGAGCACGATCGGGACACCGCCGCGAGCCGCGACGCCGTGGACGTAGCGCTCGATGCTGGCCAGCGACGGGGCGATGTACCCGCCGACGATCGCGGCGTCGCCAGCATCGACGACCGGCAGGTCGACGAGCGGATCGACACCGGCGGTCAGGTGTGGACGGCTGCCGTCGGGCGGAAGGTAGTCGGCCTCGCGGATGGCCTTCGGACCGAACCGGGCGCCGGGTCGGTGTGACGCGCCCCAGTCGAACGGGGCGCCGATGATGACGACCTCGCCGCTGGTGACCTCGTCGACGCGGCGGGTCGGGACGCCGCAGAACGTGCCGCGCGCCCCGAAGGACTCCACGGTGTCGGTGAACGGGTCCGGCAGCGGACCGTCGTCTGGCGTCGGCAGGTCCGGCAGGTCAGCCTCGGTCACGCGTCCTCCTCGGGGACCTCGTCCCTCGCTCCGTACGGGAACCACCAGTCCTTGCCGGCCTGGTCGAAGTCCCAGTGCACGTGCTTGGTCTCGAGGAAGGTCTCGAGGCCCTCAGGACCGAGCTCGCGGCCGCCACCGGTCATCTTCATGCCGCCGAAGGGGCCGGCGTAGTTGTCGGTCAGCGGATCGTTGATCCACACCGTCCCGGCCTTCACGCCCTCGTAGAAGCGCTTGATGAGCAGCGGGTCCGAAGAGCGGAGCGTCGCGCCGAGGCCCATCTCGGAGGCGTTCACCCGGTCGATGACCGCCTCGAACCGGTCGTAGGTCGCCAGCGGGATGGTCGGGCCGAAGGTCTCCTCGGTCATGATGACCATGTCGTCCAAGACGTCGACGAGCACGGTCGGTTCGTAGAACCAGCCGGACCGATCGGCGCGCTTCCCGCCGGTCAGCACCCGTGCGCCCCGGTCGACCGCGTCGCGCACGTGCGCGTCGACCTTGTCGCGGAAGCGGTCGTCCGCCATCGGACCGAGGTCGGTGCCAGCGTCCAGGCCGTGACCGACCTGCAGCCCCTCGACCTTCGCCGTCAGCGCCTCGGCGAAGTCGTCGCGCATCGCCGCGGGGACGAAGATCCGCTCCGACGACGTGCACACCTGGCCGGCGTTCAGCAGAGCGGCGTAGGCCAAGGCGTCGACCGCGCTGTCGAGGTCGGCGTCCGGCGCGACCACGAAGGCGTCCTTCCCTCCGAGCTCGAGGTGGAGGTGCTTCATCATCGGTGCGGCGACCGACGCGATCCGCTGACCGGTCGCGACCGACCCGGTCATCGCGATCACCCGGACGTCGGGGTGGCGACCAGCGCCTCGCCAGCGTCAACGCCGTACCCGGTGACGACGTTGACCACCCCCGGCGGGAGGTGGTCGAAGCACCGCTCGATCCACTCGAGGGTGACCAGCGACGTCAGCTCGGAGGGCTTGATGACGACGGTGTTGCCCGCCGCCAGTGCGGGCGCGAGCTTCCACCCGAGCAGGAGCAACGGGTAGTTCCACGGCACGATGGCGCCGACGACCCCGTAGGGCTCCTTGAGGACGAGGTTGAGCTGGGTGCGCGGTTCCGCGGACGGGACGACGCGTCCGACACCGTTGCGTCCGAGCTCGGCGTAGTAGCGCAGGGAGGTGAGCGCCCACTCGGCCTCCTCTTCCTGCTCGGGGCGGGGCTTGCCCTGCTCGCGGGTGAGCAGCTCGACGAGGTCCTCGTGGTGGGCCATCGACCGCGCGTAGGCCTCGTGGAGCAGCTCCGCGCGGTCGTTGGCGGCGGTGTACCTCCACCCGTCCGCTGCGGTCCTCGCGGCGGCCACGGCACGGTCGACCTCGGCGGCACCCCCCGCCGGGACGCGACCGATGACCTCCTCGGTCGCGGGATCGCGGCTGTCGATCCAGCCCACGTCCGGTGCGGCCACCCGTTGGTTGTCGATCCACATCGCCCGGTCGTCGCTCACGGACGCCTCGCTCTCCGTCGCCGTACCGACCTCAGGACGAGGTCGGGAACTGCAGCGCCACCCCACCGTCGACGCCCGCCACCGGGCCATCCTCGGGCCACCGTGACGTCACGACCTTGCCCCGGGTGTAGAAGTGCACGCCCTCGGCGCCGTGGACGTGGGTGTCCCCGAACAGCGAGTCCTTCCACCCGCCGAACGAGTAGTACGCCATCGGCACGGGGATCGGGACGTTGACGCCGATCATCCCCACCTCGATCTCGTGCTGGAACCGTCGGGCGGCGCCCCCCGACGAGGTGAACACGGCGGTACCGTTCCCGTACGGGTTGGCGTTGACGAGCCTGATGGCCTCGTCGAACGTCTCGACGCGGACCACCGACAGGACGGGTCCGAAGATCTCGTCGCGGTAGGCGTCGCTGTCGGGCTCCACCCGGTCGAGCAGGCAGGGGCCGAGCCAGAACCCGTCGTCCGCGCCGTCCACCTCGATCTCGCGCCCGTCGACCACCACCTCGGCTCCGGCGGTGTCGAGGTAGCCAGCGACGCGGTCGCGGTGCTCACGCGTGACCAGCGGTCCCATCTCGGAGCTGGCGTCATCGCCGGGCCCGACGGTGATCGCCGCGATGCGTTCGGCGATCGCGGGGACCAGCCGGTCTCCGACGTCCCCGACGGCGACCACCACGGAGATGGCCATGCACCGTTCGCCCGCGGACCCGTACCCGGCGGACACCGCGGCGTCCGCCGCGACGTCGAGGTCGGCATCGGGCAGCACCACCATGTGGTTCTTGGCCCCGCCGAGGGCCTGGACCCGCTTGCCGTGTTCGGTCGCCGTGCGGTGCACGTGCCGGGCGACGGGCGTCGAACCGACGAAGCTCACCGCCGCGACGTCCGGGTGGGTCAGGAGGGTGTCGACGGCCTCGCGGTCGCCGTTGACCACGTTGAAGACCCCGTCCGGCAGGCCCGCCTCCGACCACAGTTCGGCGAGGCGCAGCGCGACCGACGGGTCCTTCTCGCTCGGCTTCAGCACGAAGGTGTTCCCGCACGCGATGGCGACCGGGAACACCCACATCGGGACCATGGCCGGGAAGTTGAAGGGGGTCACGCCGACCACGACGCCGAGCGGTTGTCGCAGCGAGTACGAGTCCACGTTGGTGGACACGTTCTCGGAGAACCCGCCCTTGAGCAGCTGCGGGATCCCGCAGGCGAACTCGACGACCTCCAGCCCGCGCTGGACCTCGCCGACGGCGTCGGCGTGGACCTTGCCGTGCTCGGCGACGATCAGGTCCGCGAGTTCGCTGCGCGCTGCCGCCACGAGCTCGCGGAAGGCGAACAGCACGGTCGTCCGCTGGGTCAGGGTGCTCGACCCCCACGTGGTCCACGCGTCGCGAGCCGCCGCGACCGCACGACCCGCCGTGTCGGCGTCCGCGAGCGCGACCTGACGGGCCACCACGCCGCGTGCGGGGTCGAAGACGTCGCCACGACGGGCCGTCTCGTCCGCGACCGGCTTCCCGCCGATCCAGTGGCCGAGCAGCTCGGGGCGTGTGCGATCCACGGTGACCTCGGTTCTGTCGGGGGTGGCGGCGGCCGCCGCGAGCGGGGAGGCTCGCGGCGGCCGACGTGGCCGGTTCAGCCCTGGGCGCGGGTGAACAGGTCGGTGTAGAGGATCTCGGACTCGCCCGTGTTCTCGAGGAAGTACAGGTTCTCGCGCACGTCCTCGTCGGGGTAGATGGCCGGATCCTCGAGGACCTCCTCGTCGATGAACTCCGTCGCGGCGGCGTTCGGCGAGGCGTAGAAGGTCCAGTTGGTCAGCTGCGCACCGTTCTCGGCGTCCAGGATGAAGTTGATGAACGCGTGCGCCGTGCACGGGTGCTGCGAGCTGCCCAGGATCGCCATGTTGTCGGTCCAGATCGTCGCGCCCTCCTCGGGGATCAGGTAGGCGTAGCGGTCCGGGTCGTCGGCGCCGTAGATGTTGTCGAGGATGTTGCCGCTGTAGCCGTGTCCGATCTCGGTCTCACCGGTCAGCAGCAGCTCGGGGTACTGGTCCGAGGTGAAGGTGGTCACCCAGTCGGCTTCGGCCACCAGATCCGCGGCCTCCTGGATCTCCTCCTCGGACTGGGTGTTCGGGTCGTAGCCGAGGTAGTACAACGCCGCCCCGATGGTCTCGCGGGGGTCGTCGAGCATCGAGATGCTCAGGTCGCCCGCCATGTCCGGGTCGAACAGCCAGCCCCACGTCGCTTCGGGGTCGGGACCCGTGGCCTCGAGGTCCACACCGATGCCGGTGGTGCCCCACTGGTAGGGCAGCGTGTAGGTCAGGTCCGGGTCGTAGGGCGGCTCGGCGAAGGCCTCGTCCACGTTCGAAGCGTTCGGGACGGCGTCCTTGTCGAGCGGAAGCAGGACCCCCTCCTCGATCATGATCGCCACCATGTAGTCCGAGGGCACGATCACGTCGTAGTCGGCGCCGCCGGCGCGGATCTGCGCGAGCAGGGCCTCGTTCGAGGTGTAGTTGTCCTCGGTCGCCGTGACGCCGAACTCCTCACCGAAGGCCGTCAGCAGGTCCGGGTCCATGTAGTCGGACCAGTTGTAGAACAACAGGTCACCGTCGGTCTCGCCCTCCTCGCACTCGACCGCCTGCGGCTGTTCCGCGCCACCGTCATCGGCGCCATCCTCCGCGCCGGCGGCGTCGGTGGCTGCAGCGCCGTCACCACCATCATCGGCGCCGACCTCGCGGCCACAACCGGCCAGTGCCAGCGCTCCCGCGGTCAGCACCGCTACCCAACGAACCCTCATCTTCGTTCCCTTCGCGTGTCGTATCGGTCTTCCGGACCACCCAGCGCATCGCAGGCGGCTACTGCTGATCGCGACGGCGCGAGACCATCAACGACAGCAACACCAACAGGATCGATCCTCCGAGCATCAGCACCGACACCGCGTTGATCAGCGGTGTCACGCCGCGCCGCAGCGCGCCGAAGACGTAGACCGGCAACGTGGTCGAGCCGGCGCCGCTGACGAACTCGGCGATCACCACGTCGTCGAGCGACAGCGTCAGCGCCAGCAGCGCACCCCCGGCGACACCGGGCGCGATCAGCGGCAGCGTGACCCGGCGGAAGGCCTGCCAGCGGCTCGCGTACAGGTCCGCGGCGGCCTCCTCGAGCGCCCCATCCAGTCCCGACAGGCGGGCCCGGACCACGAGCGCGACGAAGGAGATGTTGAACGCCACGTGCGCCAGGGTGATGGTCCCGACCCCGCGGCTGAGCTGGACGCCCGTCGCGACGAAGATCAGGTCGAACGCCTGGACGAAGAACAGCAGCAGCATCACGGCCATGGTGATGTCGGGGATGATCACGGGCAGGTACAGCAGTCCGTCGAAGGTGCGCTGCCCGCGGTAGCGGTAGCGCTCCATCGACAGCGCCGCCGCGGTCCCGAGCACGGTCGCGATGACCGTCGACACCACCGCCACGGTGATGGAGGTCCACAGCGCGTCCATCACGCGGGCGTTGGTGAACATCTCGCCGTACCAGCGGGTCGAGGCACCACCCCACACGCCGACGCGATCGTTGTCGTTGAACGAGTACACCGCGAGCACGAGGATCGGCAGGTAGAGGAAGGCGAAGACGAGCCAGGCGTTCCCGGCCAGCAGCCGGTCGACCGACCGTTGCGGTCGTGCCAGGGAGTCCTCGGCGACCTCCTCGGTGCCGGAGCTCGGCATCTCCAGAGCGCTCACGGTCGTCCTCCGCGGGGATCGGTCACAGGTTCTTCCCACCGCTGCGGAAGTACGCCGTCGCCGCGACCATCATCACCAGCAGGATGGTGACCGACAGCGCGGATCCGAACGGCCAGTCGCTCGCCGTCCCGATGAACTGCCGTGCGATGTAGCTGCCGAGCATCGTCGATCCCCGGCCACCGAGGATCTCCGGCGTCACGTACGCACCGAACGAGGGGATGAACACCAGGATCGAGCCGGCGATGACCCCCGGCCGGGTGAGCGGCCAGGTGACCTTCCAGAAGGCCTGCCAGCCGGTCGCGTACAGATCCCGCGCGGCCTCGACCAGCGAGTGGTCGAGCCGCTCGATCGTGGCGTACAGGGGCAGGATCATGAACGGCAGGTAGCCGTAGACGAGCCCGATCATCACGGCCGTCGGGGTGAACAGCAGCTGCGCGTCCTCGAAGCCGATCGCGACCAGGAAGCTGGTGAACGGGCCGTCGCTGGAGAGCAGGAAACGCCACGCGTAGGTGCGTACCAGCAGGTTGGACCAGAACGGGATCATGACCAGGACCAGCAGCACACCCCGGATCCTGGCCGGTCGCGTCGCCAGGTAGTACGCGAAGGGGTAGGAGACCACGAGGCAGACGACGGTGGTCAGGACCGCGATCCACAGCGAACGCCACGCGATGTCGAGCACGAGGTCGTCGAGGAGCCGACCGTAGGAGTCGAGGTTCCACCCCCCGAGCACCGTGCGTCCGCGGATCGATCGGGTCGCGAACGAGTAGATGACGACGATCAGCAGCGGCAGGGCGAAGAACAGGATCAGGTAGGCGTAGCTCGGCAGCCCCACGAGGAACCCGCGGCGCGACTCGGCCTTCTCGGCCGCGCGCTCGAGCCCGGGCCCGGGCGGCGGGGCCGGGTCGGCGAGGTCGGGATCGACCTCGGGTGGGGGCACGGTGGTGGACAACGGCAGCCCCTCAGTCCTCGAGCACGGTGGCGCTGGACGGCGCCCAGCGCACCCGCACCCGGTCGCCGACGCCGAAGTGCTGGACCCCCGGGGCGTTGCCCTGGCGGATCCGCACGCGGGTCGGCGGGTCGCCACGGTCGCCGACGACCTCGTAGAGGGTGGCGTTGCCGAGGAAGGTCACGAGGGCGACCTCCCCATCGATGGCATCGAGCGTCAGGTCACGGTCGGCATCGGTCGCCCGCAGGCCCACGTGCTCGGGGCGGATCGCCACCATCAGGTCGCTGCCGGGCGCCGCGTGGTGCTCGAGCCGGATGGCGGTCCCGTCGGGCAGCCGGGCGGAGCCGGGGTCCTCGGCGGTGGCACGCAGGAGGTTGGTGTCCCCGATGAAGTCGGCGACGAACCGGGTCCGAGGTCGGTCGTAGATCGCTCCGGGCCCGCCGACCTGCAGCAGCTTGCCGCCGTCCATGACCGCGATGCGGTCGGACATGGTCAGCGCCTCCTCCTGGTCGTGGGTCACGTAGACGAAGGTGATGCCGACACGTTCCTGGAGCTGCTTGAGCTCGACCTGCATCGCTTGGCGGAGCTTGAGGTCGAGCGCACCGAGCGGTTCGTCGAGCAGCAACACCTTGGGGTGGTTGACCAGCGCGCGGGCCAGCGCTACCCGTTGCTGCTGCCCACCGGACAGCTGCTTGGGCTTGCGGGACTCCCGCCCCTGGAGCTGCACGAGATCGATGACGTCGGCGACGCGGCGCGCTGCTTCGTCCCGGTCGACCTTCTTCATCTGCAGCCCGAAGCCGACGTTCTCCTCGACCGTCATGTGCGGGAACAGGGCGTAGGACTGGAACACGGTGTTCACGGGTCGCCGGTTGGGCGGCTCGAGACCGACCTCCTCGCCGAAGATCTGGACGCTGCCCGCCGTCGGGTACTCGAAGCCCGCGATCATGCGCAGCGTGGTCGTCTTCCCGCAGCCCGACGGACCCAGCAGCGAGAAGAACTCACCGTCACGGATCTCGAGGTCGACACCGTCCACCGCGACGACCGGGTCGGCGCCCTTGGCTCCGGGGAACCGTTTGGTGACCCCCTGCAGCGTGACGGCGGACGTCGCCGTCCCGTCCGACGACGCGTCGGCGCGTTGGCCGGTCGTGAGTCCGGTGTCGGTCACGTGTTCCTCCTCGGTCTCACGAACCGAAGCCGATACCGACCGCATCGAGCGCGCGCAGCCACGGGCCACGGCGTCCGTCGCGCCGGTCGGCACGAGCGATGGCGCGCCTGGTCACGGTCACACCCGCCCAACGCAGGGGCTCGGGCGGGAAGGGGAACGGCGAGGTCGAGGTGAACCGCAGCTCGAGCAACGGTGACGACGGATCGAGGATCCGATCGGTCAACACACGCCCCGCGAACCTGGTGGCCGCCACCCCGAGACCCGTGTACCCGAGGGCGTACCGGACGCGGCCGTCGAGCGCGTCACCGAACACCGCGGTGAACCGGGTGGTGGTCGCGATGGGCCCGCCCCACCACCGTTCGAACCTCACGTCGTCGAGCTGCGGGAACGTGGCGCGGAAGTGACGCGCGAGCAGGTCGTAGGTCGCTCGGCGGTGATCGTCGCGGCGGTCGACGCCGTTGCCGTAGCGGTAGATCGCGTCGTACCCGCCCCACAGGATCCGGTCGTCCGGGGTGAGGCGGTAGTAGTGGAACTGGTTGCCCGCGTCGGCCACACCCTCGCGACCCCGCCACCCGATCCGGGCGAGCTGATCGTCGCGGAGCGGCGCGGTGACGAGCACGTAGTCGTGGACGGGCACGAAGTGCCGCGCCGTGCGCCGCAGGACCCGGTGGCTGTAGGCGTTGGTCGCCAGCACCACGTGATCGGCGTGGATGCGGCCGGTCGGTGTCTCGACGCGAACACCGGTGCCGTCCCGGTCGAGGGTCGTGACCGGGGAGGATTCGTGGAGCGGCACACCGCGGCGGTCGAGCTCGGCGGCCAGACCTCGGGCCAACGCCCCGGGGTCGACGGTCGCACCGGCGCCACGTCGGTGGAGGGCACCGAGGTAGGTCGGCGAGTCGACGAGGGCGCGCACCTCGGCGGCGTCGAGCACGCTCGCGTCCTCGCCCGCCGATCGGTAGACCTCGGCGCTGTCCGCCACACCCTCGAGCTGCCACGGTGCCGTGGCGACGTCCAGCATCCCGACCTGGCGCAGGTCGCAGTCGATGCCGAACCGTTCCACGTCGACGGTCAGCGCGTCGAGGTTCTCGCGTCCGAGCCGCGTCAGCTCGTCGAGCTCGTCGGGGAAGTGCATCCGACCGTTGTCGATGCCGTGGGTCAGGGACGGGTCGACGAAGCCGCCGTTGCGACCGCTGGCACCGTGGGCGACCTCCTCCGCCTCGAGGACCACGACCTCGAGCGACGGATCACGTTCGGTCAACGCGAGCGCGGTCCACAGGCCCGTGAACCCGGCCCCCACGACCACGACGTCTGCGGTCCGCCGACCGGCCAGCGCGGGGCGGCGCGGCACCGCACCGTCCTGCCACAGGGTGAGACGACGGGCGGTCGCGACGGGGGACGGACCGGTCACGGTTGAACCGGCTGCGGCCGGCGGTCGCCCGCGACCTCGTCGACGGCCACGGCCACGCACTCGAGGATGCGGTCGACCTGCTCGTCGGTGATCACCAGCGGCGGGGAGAAGGCCAACGTCGACGCACCGATCGGCCGCGCGATCACCCCAGCGGTCAGCATGAGGTCCCGGACGGTCGGAGCGTCGACGTGGTCACCGAGCCCGATCGCCCGGACGGCGCCGTCACCCCGGACCTCGACGATGCGGTCCCCGTCGACCTGCGCGGCGAGGCCGTCGCCGAGCCTCGCCCCGACCGCGGTCGCGCGTGCCAACAGCTCCTCACGTTCGACGATGTCGAGGTTGGCGAGCGCCGCCGCTGACGCCGCGGGGTGGCCGGAGTAGGTGTGACCGGTCCGCAGCACGGCGTCCGGGTGCCCGGCGAACGGGGCGAGCACCCGGGGCGAGACCAGGACACCCCCGAGCGGCTGGTAGCCCGAGGTGACCGCCTTGGCGAAGGTCACGAGGTCGGGCTGGACCCCGTAACGGTCGGCCCCCCACCACGTCCCGAGACGGCCGAACCCGGTGATGACCTCGTCGAACACGAGCAGGGCCCCGTGCTCGTCGCACAGCTGCCGGAGCCGCTGCAGCTCCCCCGGTTCGGGCGGGTACACGCCACCGGCGCCGACGACCGGCTCGGCGATCACGGCGGCGACCCGGCCCGGGTTCGCCTCGAAAGCGGCCTGGGCGGCTCCGAGGTCCCCGCGGGGCACCTGCAGGATGTCCGGCAGGAGCGGACCGAAGCCGGCCTGGTTGAGCGGCAGGCCCGTCAGGGTCGTCCCCGCGTAGGCGACCCCGTGGTAGCTCGGTCGGCGGCTGATGATGACCGTCCGATCCCCGTCGCCGGCGAGCTTGGCGGTGAGACGGGCGAGCTTGACCGCCGTCTCCACCGCTTCGGACCCGGAGGAGGTCAGGAAGACGCGCGCGTCCTCGAACGGCGCGATCGCGGCGATCCGCTCGCAGAGCCGCTCGGTCGGTTCGTTCGTGAAGCGTTCGAAGGTGTGGTACGCCGCCAGCTGCCGCATCTGACCGGCGACGGCATCGACGATCTCATCACGGCCGTGACCGACGTTGCAGTACCACAGCGACGCCATGCCATCGACGTAGTCGCGGCCCTCCGAGTCCCAGACCGTGGCGCCGGCACCCCGCACGATGGTGAGGAAGTCGTCCGCCGACGGGCGGGTGAAGGGGTGCAGGAACGCGGTGGCGGCCACCTCGGTCAGCCTCCAGCCGGCGTCGGCGCGTCGCCGCTCGGCAGGTCGGGGAACGTGGCGGCGACCGCCGGGTGGACCAGCTTCCCACCGAGGACGTTGGCGGCCCCCTCGAGCCGTGGGCTGGTCGGGTCGTCGAGCAGTTGCAGGAGCCGTGGGGCCACGGCAGCGGACAGGGCGGCCGATGCCGTGCGGGGGAACTGGCCAGGGACGTTGGTGACGCAGTAGTGCAGGACCCCGTGGAGGGTGTAGGTCGGGTCCGACAAGGTCGTCGGCCGGGCGGTCTCGATGCATCCCCCCTGGTCGATGGCGAGGTCGATCACGACCGCGCCAGGGCGCATCGCGGCGACCATCTCCTCGGTCACGACCACCGGGGCGCGGGCACCGGGCACGAGCGCCGCGCCGATGACCAGGTCCGCCTCGCGGACGTGGGCGGCGACCAGGGCGGTCTCGCTGATCTGCGTGGCGTCCACGGTCCCGTCGAGGTGGGTCTCGTACAGCCGCTGCAGGTCGATGTCGATGCCGGTCACGTGGGCGTCCAGCCCACGGGCTCCCCGGGCCGCCATCGTGCCGGCGACCCCGAGACCGATGACCACCACCTTGGCGGGGGGCACGCCTGCGGCACCACCGAGCAGCGTCCCCGACCCGCCGTGCGCGGCCGACAGCTGGCTCGCACCGACGATGGCGGCGGCGCGACCGGCGATCTCGGACATCGGCGCCAGGAGGGGCAGCAGACCGCGCTCGGTCAGCGTCTCGTAGGCGTAGGCGTCGACACCCGACTCGACCAGCGCCGCGGTCAGGTCGGGTTCGGCCGCCAGGTGCAGGTAGGTGAACAGCGTCAGCCCGTCGCGGAAGTGGGCGTGTTCGGAGGCTTGCGGTTCCTTGACCTTGACGACCACGTCGGCGGCCCACACGTCGGCGGCGTCAGCGACGAGCTCCCCACCGGCGTCCTCGTAGTCGGCGTCGCTGAAGCCGGCGCCGGATCCCGACCCGGCCTGGACCAGGACCTGGTGACCCCGCTCGATCGCGGCAGCCACCGCCGACGGGGTCAGCGCCACGCGCTCCTCGTGGTCCTTGATCTCGGCCGGCAGCCCGATGCGGCGGGCACCACGTGCGCCCGTCACCGCGACACCATCCGCTTCTCGGCCTCGGCGAGGACCTGGTCGACGATGTCGATCAGCTCGCCGAGCACGGCACGGTCGGCGATCAGCGGCGGCGACAGCTGGATCACCGGCTCGTCACGATCGTCGGCCCGCAGGATCAGGCCGAGTTCGAGCATGCGTGCCGACAGGAACCCGCGCAGCAGGCTCTCGGACTCCGCGTCGTCGAACATCACCTTGTGCTCGCGGTCCTTGACGAGCTCGAGCGCCCAGAAGTAGCCCGTGCCGCGGACGTCGCCGACGATCTCGTGGCGGGCGTAGAGCTCCCGGAGCTGGTCGCCGAACCACCCCTCGTTGGCCTGCACGTTGGCCAGGAGGTCCTCGGACTCGAAGACGCCGAGGTTGGCGAGCGCGACGGCGCAGGACACCGGGTGGCCACCCCACGTCGCGCCGTGGACGAACATCGTGGTCTTCTCCGAGGCCAGCGCGTCGGCGATGTGGTCGCGGAAGGCGATCCCACCGAGCGGCGCGTAGGCCGAGGTGACGCCCTTGGCGAAGGTCAGGATGTCGGGGACGATCCCGTACTTCTCCGACCCCGTCCAGGTCCCGAGGCGCCCGAAGCCGGTGATGACCTCGTCGCACGCGAGCAGCACGCCGTGACGGTCGCAGATCTCGCGGACCCGTGGCCAGTAGTCGTCCGGTGGTGTGAAGCAGCCGCCGGCGTTCTGGACCGGTTCGGCGATCACCAGCGACACGTTCTCCGGGCCGGCTTCGAGGATCAGGTCCTCGATGGCCTGCGCCGGGTCGTCGTGCTGCGGCCGGTAGGCGTTGGTGTTCGGGGCGTAGAGGTGGACGGGTCGCAGCGGCTCGAACGGTTCGCGCAAGCCCGCGAGGCCGGTGACCCCGAGCGCTCCGAGGGTCGTGCCGTGGTAGGCGTAGTTGCGGCTGATGACCTTGACCCGCGACGGCTGCCCGTTGAGGTGGTGGTACTGCTGGGCGAGCTTGACGGCCGACTCGACCGCCTCCGAGCCCGAGTTGACGAAGAAGAGGTGGTCGAGGTCACCGGGGAACCGGGCCGCGAGCTCGTGCGCCAGATCGATCGACGGCTGGTTCGCGTAGGACCAGTTGGTCGAGAACGGCAGCTGGCGCATCTGGGTCGCTGCGGCCTCGACCATCTCCTCGCGGCCGTACCCGACCTGGAGGCAGAACAGCGCCGACAGGCCGTCGAGGTAGCGCTTGCCCGTCGTGTCCCAGACGTAGCAACCCTCACCACGATCGAGCACCGGCACGGTCGGGGTCTGCCCGAGCCAGTCGTCGGTCCGGGTGAAGTGCAACCACAGGTTGCCGTCGCCCAACTTGGCCTCGCCCATCGCTGGTTCCTCCCGGTCGATGTGTCGCGGTCCGGACCGTCCGCGGCTGCTTGCGTCCCTGGATCAGACGGTGATGTCGCTCATCACGTGCTTGATGCGCGTGTAGTCCTCGAGGCTGTAGGCCGAGAGGTCCTTGCCGTGTCCCGAGTGCTTGAACCCACCGTGCGGCATCTCGGCGACGATCGGGATGTGGGTGTTGATCCACACCGCGCCGAAATCGAGCGCCTTCGCCACGCGCATCGCGCGGCCGTGGTCCCGGGTCCACACGCTGGACGCGAGGCCGTACTTGACGCTGTTGGCCGCCCGGAGCGCGGCCTGCTCGTCGTCGATCCGTTGCACGGTGACGACGGGACCGAAGATCTCGGTCTGGCTCATCTCGTCGTCCTGCCGCAGCCCGGAGACGACGGTGGGGGCGAAGAAGAAGCCGTCCCGCGCCAGCGGCGAGCCACCTGCCGCCACCTCGGCGTGGTCGGGAACGCGCTCGAGGAACCCGGACACGCGAGCGTGCTGGTCGGCGTTGTTGAGCGGGCCGTAGTCGGGCTCGTCGTCGTCCGGCGGCCCGGTCCGGGTCCCAGCCGCCTGCTCGGCGAGCGCGGCGACGAGGTCGTCGTGGATGCCGGGAGCGGCCAGCACCCGTGATGCGGCCGTGCAGTCCTGGCCGGCGTTGAAGTAGCCGGCCCCGGCGATGCCGGCGGCCGCGGCTTCGACGTCGGCGTCGTCGAACACGAGCACCGGCGCCTTGCCCCCGAGCTCGAGGTGGGTGATCTTCAGATCCCGCGCGGCGGACTCAGCGACCTCCATGCCTGCGCGGATCGAACCGGTGACCGAGACCATCTGCGGCACCTCGTGGGCCACGAGTGCGCGGCCGGTGTCACGGTCACCGCAGACCACGTTGAGCACGCCCGGTGGCAGGAACTCCTGCATCAGCTCGGCCATCCAGACCGTCGACAGCGGGGTGGTGTCGGAGGGCTTGAGGACGACGGTGTTACCGGCAGCGAGCGCCGGAGCGAACTTCCAGACGGCCATCATCATCGGGTAGTTCCAGGGCGTGACCTGGGCACAGACCCCGATGGGTTCGCGGCGCACGTAGGAGGTGTGACCGGGCATGTACTCGCCAGCCGACCGACCCTCGAGGATCCGAGCGGCACCCGCGAAGAACCGGATCTGATCGACGGCGGGTGGCAGCTCCTCGTCCATCGTCAGCTGGAAGGGCTTGCCGGTGTTCTCGGACTCGAGCCGGATGAGCTCCTCGCCACGGGACTCGATCGCGTCCGCGATACGCAGGAGGGCCAGGCTCCGCTGCGACGGGGTCGCGTCCCGCCAGCCGGGGAACGCGTCGGCAGCGGCGCGACAGGCCGCGTCGACGTCCTGCTCCCCCGACCGGGGAGCGGTCGCGAAGACCTTCCCGGTGGACGGGTCGGTCAGGTCCATCGTCTCGCCGGAGGCCGACTCCCGGAGCTCTCCGCCGATCAGGTTCTTGGTCTCGCGCACCCTCGTAGCCTCCCAGCCGCTGACGTCCGGCGACCCTACGACCGGCGTGGTACCCGTGTCGTCGGACACGTGGCGCGTCCCGCGGAACGCGCGTTGGCCACCTGGAGCACGGCGGTCGTGCTCGGCCACTCGTCCAACCGGCCCGCGCGGTTCCGGTGCATCTGTCGACAGACACCACCGGCGTCCCCCTCGTAGCGTCCGTCGCCGGACCGGTGGTTCGACATCGGGCCGTCGCGAGGAGCGAGCGTGGTGGACGTGCCGGCCCGCACGGGTCTGCTGATCGACGGCGTCGTCGAGCACCGGGACCGCACCCTCGCGGTGCACGAGCCGTGGACCGGGGCCCACCTCAGCGACCAGGCCATCGCCGATCCCGAGGACGTGGACCGCGCGGTCGCCGCCGGTCACCGGGTCCTGCGCACGCCGCTGCCGCTGCACGAGCGGGCGGCCATCCTGGACCGCACGGCCGACCTGGTGCTCCGTGACGCCGAGCACCTCGCCGGTCTGATCGCGCTCGAGGCGGCCAAGCCGATGCTCGCAGCCCGTGCCGAGGTGCAGCGGTGCGTCCAGACCCTGCGCTTCAGCGCCGTCGAGGCGCGCACGCTCCACGATCGGACGGTGCCGCTCGACGCCCACCCCGTTGGCGTCGGCGCCATCGGCTTCGTCCGCCGCGAGCCCATCGGCGTCGTCGCGGCCATCACCCCCTTCAACTTCCCGCTCAACCTGACCGCCCACAAGCTCGGTCCGGCCATCGCCGCCGGCTGCCCGGTCGTGTGCAAGCCCGCCGAGCGCACACCCCTGTCGGCGGTCGCGCTCGCCGAGCGGTTCGTGGAGGCCGGGCTCCCACCGGGTTGGCTGGCGGTCCTGACCGGGGGCGGCCCCGAGGTCGGTGGCGTGCTGGCCCGCCACCCGGGGGTGGCCGCGGTCAGCTTCACCGGCTCGGCGGCCGTCGGCGCCATCCTGTCCCGCGACGCGGCTCACGCCGAGGTGCTCCTCGAGCTCGGATCCGCGGCACCGCTGGTCGTTGAGGCGGACGCGGACCTGGTCGAGGTCGTCGCCGCTGCGGTCGCGGGGGGCTTCACCCACGCCGGCCAGTCGTGCGTGTCGGTCCAGCGGCTGCTGTTCCACGAGACGATCGCCGAGGACGTCACGCAGCGCCTGACCGAGCGGGTCGCGGCGCTCCGCGTCGGTGGACCGCTCGAACCGGGCAGCGACCTGTCCTGCGTGATCGACGCGACGGCCGGCGACCGCATCCGCTCGTGGGTGGCCCGTACCGTCGACGCCGGTGGTCGCCTGCTGGTCGGAGGCGGCGGCAGCGGCGCCGTGGTCGAACCGACGCTCGTCACCGACGTCCCGCTCGACGCGCCGCTGTGGACCGACGAGGTGTTCGGCCCCGTGATCGCCATCCGCACGTTCGGGTCGACCGATGAGGCGATCGCTGCGGTCGACGCGGGGCCGCCGCTGATCCACATCGGGGTCTTCACCCGCGACCTCGCGCTCGCCGGCCGGTGGATCGGCGCGGTCCGGGCGGGCGGTGTGCTCATCAACGAGTCCCCGACGTTCCGTGTCGACCACGCCCCCTACGGCGGCGTCGACCACCCCGGGACGACCCGCGAGGGGCCGGCGTCGACGGTCCGTGCGCTCACCGACGAGAAGCTGGTGGTCATCCGGCCCTCGGCCGGGCGGGCGGACCCGTGGTGACCGGAGCGGTGGACCCACGGTCTCGCGGCGGTGCGCAGCGTTACGATCGTCCTCCGCCCATCGTCAGGGGTCCCGTGCCACTGTGGCTCCCCGAGCTACTCGACGATCCCGGTCTCGGTCTGGAGGTCGTGGCGGGTCACGCCGGCGTGACCGAGCGCGGTCCGGTGCGGTGGGCCCACATCGCCGATGCTCCGGACCCCACCCCGTGGCTCGAGGGTGGCGAGGTGCTGCTCACCACCGGCCTCGGGGTCAAGGACGACCCGGAGCTGCAGCGGCGGCTCGTGGCGGCGCTCGACCGGCGCGGCGTGGTCGGGGTCGGCTTCGGCATCGGCGTCGTCCTCGACGCGGTGCCCACCGCGATGGCGGACGCCTGCGACGAGCACGCGCTCCCGCTGTTCACCGTCCCCTACGAGGTGCCCTTCATCGCCGTGACGCGTCGGGTCTCGCACCACACCTTCGCCGAGCACGACGCGACGCTCCGCAGCGCCGTCGCGCTCCACCGCCAGGTGCTGGCCGCGGTCGTCGCCGAGCAGGGCATCGACGGTGTGCTCGCGACCGTCGGACCGGCGATGCCGGCGGCTTCCCTCGTCGCCTTCGACTACTCGGGCCGCGAGCTCGGCCGTCACGACCCGGACGGGACGGTCGCCGACCTCGGCGTGGAGAAGCTCTGGGTGACGGCGGTCGTCGACGGGTCACGGACGGTGGTCGAGCTCGACGACCACCTCGTGATCTCGCGTCCGGTCCGGCTCGGTGACGAGATCGAGGCGGTCGTCGTGGCGGTGAGCCGACACCCGCTGGTCGAGCACGAGGAGCTGCTGTTCGAGCAGGGCATCGCGGGGGTCTCGCTCGAGCTCGCGCGCAACCGGTCGGTGCGCGAGGCCAACCGCACCCGCGTCGACGAGCTGCTCGAGGAGGTCCACTCGGGTCGCGCGACGAGCGCCTCGACCGTGCGAGCCATCGACCGCCTCGGGGTCGACGTCCGCGCCGGCTACCGGGTGCTCGCGGTCGCGTGTCCGACGGGGGCCACGTCGGCGCACCTGTGCTCGGTCGTCGAGGACGCCGTCCGGTCGTCCGGGCGCCCGCTCGTCGGCCGGCTCAACGGCACCGTCCTGGCGATCGTCCCGGACGACGCCGGTGCGGCCGACGCGGTGGCAGCCGCCGCGGTGGCGCGCGGTTGGACCGGGGTGCGCGTCGGCCGGAGCCGCGCGAAGCGGGACCTCGAGGCGCTCGCGGCCGCCCTCCGCGAGGCCAGGGTCGCGCTGGCGTTGGACGTGCCAGAGGCGGTCCGCGACGTCGACCAGCTCGGTCTGCCGGGCCTGCTCGCGGGGATGCGCGACGACCTCGGCACCAGCGATTTCGTCGCGGGCATCCTCGGACCGGTGCTGGTGCAGGAGGGGCCGGACGAGACCCCGCTGCTCGACAGCCTCCGTGCCTACCTCGCCCACGGGTGTCGACCCGGGCCCGCCGCCGAGGAGCTGTGCGTGCACCGCCACACCCTCGCCTACCGCCTCGACCGCATCCGGGACCTGACCGGGCGTGATCCCCGCTCCGGTGAGCACCTGCTCGATTTCGGGCTCGCGCTCGAGCTACACGACGGGGAGGCGGACCGGACGTGATCGACACCCCGGTCGAGGTCCACTGGTGGCTGCAGGACAGCGGTGACGACCTGACTCCTCGCGCGCCGCTCGACGGCAGCACCCAGGTCGACGTGGCGATCGTCGGCGGGGGGCTCAGCGGGCTGTGGACCGCGTGGTACCTGCTCGCCCGCGACCCGTCGCTCCGGGTGCTGGTGGTCGAGGCCGAGACGGTCGGGTTCGGTGCGTCGGGGCGCAACGGCGCGTGGCTGTCACCCGGGGTCGGCGTCACCCCCGTCGAGCTGGCCCGCCGCACCTCGCCGGCGACGGCTCGCGCCACGCTGGCGACGATGCGTGCCACCGTCACCGAGATCGCCGACGTCTGCCGGGCCGAGGGTCTGGACGTGGACCTGCGACGCGGCGGCATCCTGCGGATCGCCCGCGGCAGCCACGAGGTCGCACCGATGCGGCAGGGTCACGACGCGTTGCGCGAGCTCGGGTTGGCCGCCGACCTGCACCTGTTGGACGCGGAGGAGCTGGCGACCCGGGTCCGCGTCGCCGACGCGCATGGTGCGCTGTTCGATCCCCACGGGGCGGTGGTGCACCCGGGCAAGCTCGTCCGCGGTCTGGCACGGCGTATCGAGGCAGCCGGCGGCACCATCGTCGAGGGGACACGGGTCACCGAGGTCCTGCCGCGGACCACCGCGTCGGGGCCACGCGTCGAGACCGAGCGTGGGTCGATCGTCGCCGACGCGGTGGTGCTCGCCTGCGAAGCGTGGTTGCCGCAGCTGCCGGGGCACGCCCGCGACGTGCTGCCGCTGTACTCGCTGGTGGTGCTGACCGAACCGCTCGATGCCGCGACGTGGGACGCCATCGGCTGGTCGCAGCACGAGGGCCTGTCGTCCCACCGGCTCACGGTGGACTACCTCTCCCGCACGGTGGACGGCAGGATCCTGTTCGGGGGGCGCGGTGCCCCCTACCACTTCGGCTCCGGGGTCGCGCCGGAGCACGACGCACACGATCCGACCCACGCCGAGCTCCAACGGCTGCTCTCGACCTGGTTCCCCCCGCTGCACGGGGTCCGGTTCGCCGCGAGGTGGGGCGGCCCCCTCGCGATGCCGCGCGACTGGTTGGCGAGCTTCACCTTCGACCCCCGCACCAGCATCGGCGCTGCGGCTGGCTACACGGGGCAGGGGGTGGCGGCCACCAACCTCGCCGGCCGCGTCCTGACCGACCTGATCGTCGACGGCCACACCGCCCACGCCGAGCTGCCGATGGTGGGCCACCGACCGCGCCGTTGGGAGCCCGAGCCCCTGCGCTGGCTCGGCGCCCGCGTGGTCCAGCACGGGCTCGCCCGCGTGGACGCTCGCGCTGCCGCGACGGGCCGCCCACCGACGGGCCGGTCGCTCGCCGAACGGCTCGCGCGTCACTGAACGCGGCACCGGCAGGCGGACACCTCAGCGGCTGCCGTGGATCACGCCGTAGCGGTGGAGGGTCCGGCTGACCGCCTGCTCGAGTACGTGGTGGTGGAGCTCGACCTGCCCGTGGGCGAGCACCGGGTCGGCGATGAGGTCGATGCGCAGCTCCACGGATGCCTGGTCGAGCACGGGATCGAGCTCACCGACGCTGCGGATCCGGACACCCTCGACATCGGCGACGCGCGCGACGAGCTCCGCGGCGGGTTCGACGATCGCCTCGTCCGCCACGTCGGCGCGCGGGTGCGGGCTCGCGCTGCTGAGCTGCGCCGGTGTCCCCACCCGACGGGCCGCGAGCAGGACCCGCGCGAGGTCCCGGACGGACGCACCGGCACCGGCACGGACCACGATCAGCCGCCGGGGGCGGTACCGGAGCACGTTGGCCTCGGCCTCCAAACCGGAGGGGTCGTGCTCGACGCCGTACCGCGTGCGCCAGGCCCGCTCGTCGGACCGGATCGCCGCGATCAGCCAGGCGCGGTCCTCGGGGTCGAGGTCGGACGTGATCGCGCGGAGCCGCTCGGTGAGGTCGGGCGGGAGCTCGTCCACCTCCTCCGGGAGCCCGGCCTCAGCCCACGTGCCGAGCTGCGCGACGTAGTGGGGACCCCCGGCCTTGGCGCCCGGCCCGACCGATGACCGTTTCCACCCACCGAAGGGCTGGCGCTGGACGATCGCGCCGGTGGTGTGGCGGTTGACGTAGGCGTTGCCGACCTGCACGCGGGCGAGCCAGCGCTCGACCTCACGATCGTCGAGCGAGTGGATGCCGCCGGTCAGCCCGTACCCGGTCGTGTTCTGGACCGCGATGGCCTCGTCGAGATCCTCGACCGCCATGACGCCGAGGACGGGCCCGAACCACTCGGTGGTGTGCGTCCAGGAGCCGGGTCGCACACCGACCCGCACCCCCGGCGCCCACACCCGACCCTCGAGCTCCGGGCCGGCATCGAGCAGCTCGGGCTCGACCAGCCACCGCTCCCCCGGCTCCAGCTGTGTCAGCGCCCGCAGCAGCTTGCCGGTCGGCGGGGCGATGACCGGCCCGACGGTCGCCGCGATGGCGTCCGCCGCCCCGACCGCGAGGCTCTCGACCGCATCGACGAGCTGACCGGTGAACCGGGGGTCGTCGGCGACGCTCCCGACACAGATGGCCAGGCTCGCGGCGGAGCACTTCTGGCCGGCGTGCCCGAAGGCCGACCGAACGAGGTCGGCGACCGCCAGGTCGAGGTCGGCCGCCGGCGTGATCACGAGCGCGTTCTTGCCGCTGGTCTCGGCGAAGAGCGGCACCTGCGGGTTCCAGCTCCGGAACATCGCTGCGGTCTCGAACGCGCCCGTCAGGACGATGGCACCGAGTCGCGGATCGGAGACGAGCGCCCGCCCGAGGTCGTCGTCGTCACAGGGGACGAACCGCAGCACGTCCTCTGGCACACCGGCCGTCCAGCAGGCCTGCGCGACCAGCTCGGCGCACCGACGGGTCTCGGGGGCGGGCTTGAGGATCACGGTGTTCCCGGCGGCGAGCGAAGCGAGCACCCCGCCGGCGGGGATCGCGACCGGGAAGTTCCACGGCGGCGCGACCAGCACGACCCCCCGCGGGCGGTGTTCGAGACCGGCGGTCGCGGTCAGTTCGGGGACGCGTTCGGCGTAGTACCGCGCGAAGTCGACCGCCTCGGACACCTCGGGGTCGGCCTCGGCGATGGTCTTCCCCGCCTCGTGGACCATCGCCCGCACCAGCTCGCCCCGCTGCCGTGCGAGCTCCGCGGCGACGGCGTGCAGCACGTCACGCCGCTCGTCGCCGCGGCGACGCCACGCTGGCCCTGCGGCCACGGCGTGGGTGATGGCGTCCTCGACGTCCCACGCGTCCCGGGGTGGGGTGTGCACGAGCGGATCCGGCGGCGTATCCAGCAGCTCGGCGGCCCACGCCCGGTTCGCCGGCAAGGACGGGTCGGTGTCGGGTTCGTTGACGAACCCGTCGAGCACCCGCGGCTGTTCGTCACGGCGGTCCTGACGCCGCGATGGCTGGTCGGTGACGTCGTGACGGCGGGCGACCGCGGTGCGGAAGCGCTCGGCTTCGCGTTCGAAGACGCTCGGGTCCGACGCCAGCCGGGGCAACGAACGCAGGAAGTTGTCCGGTGCGGAGGTCTCCTCGAGCCGTCGGAACAGGTACGAGATGGCGACGTCGAAGTCGTCGCGCGCGACGATCGGGGTGTACAGGCGCAGGCCACCGGCGACCGCCGCGACCGCCGCGGCCTCGCCGGGTGCCATGCCCTGCAGCATCTCGACCTGCACCCGGTCAGCGACCCCACGACGGCGGGCCAGGAGCAGCGCCCACGCGACGTCGAAGAGGTTGTGGCTCGCGATGCCGACGCGGACGGCCGGCGTCACCGCGGGGTCGAGCGCGATGTCGACCAGCCGCTTGTAGTTGGCGTCGGTGTCGGCCTTGGTCGGGTAGGGCGCCGGCGGCCACCCGTCGAGCTCGGCCTCGACGTGCTCCATCGCGAGGTTGGCGCCCTTGACGAGGCGGATGCCGATACCTGCGCCGCCTCGCCCGCGTCGGTCGACGGCCCAGGTGATCAGGCCGTGGAGCGCGCCGACGCTCTCCGGCAGGTAGGCCTGCAGCACGATGCCGGCCTCGAGCTGCTGCAGGTCGGGTTCGTCGAGCAGGCGGGTGAACGCCGCGACGGTGAGGTCGAGGTCGCGGTGCTCCTCGAGGTCGAGGTTGACGAAGGTCGGAGGGTCGGTGGCCGCCGCGGCGAGGTAGAGCCGGCGCAGCCGCCGGACGATGCGGTCGACCTCGTCCTCGAAGGCCCACGGGTGCAGCTGGGCGGCGATGCCGCTGATCTTGACCGAGACGTGGTCGACGTCGGCGCGGGTGACGAGCGCGATGGTGCGCTCGAGCCGGCTCCGCGCCTCGCGTTCCCCGAGGACCGCCTCGCCGAGGAGGTTCAGGTTCAGCCGCTGATCAGCCCGTCGGGCCGCCTCCAAGCGCTCGGTGAGCGCCCGGTCGGCGGCGTCGACGACGAGGTGGCCGACCAGCTGCCGGAGCCGGGCCCGGGCGAGCGGCATGGCGACCGCGGGCGCGAGGGGGGCGAGGCGGCCACCGATGCCGAGCAGCACCCGATCCACCGGCGCCAGGAACCGCGGGGTCCCCGACGCCGCCACGAGCGCGGCGAGCTGATCCGCAGCGACACCATCGTCGTCGGTCCGGGTGACGCGGTCGAGGAAGCCCGTGGCGACCTCGAAGCCGGCTCGATCCTCGAGCAGCGCCGACAACCTGGCCGCCGTCCGCGCCTGGTCGCCATCCCGTGCTCGGGCTGCGGCGTCACGCCACGTCGCCGCGAGCGCGACAGCACGCTCGGTGAGGTCGGCGTCCAGCGCCGGGTCCGCCTGCCCCGGTGTCACCCGTGCACCTCCCGGTCACGACCCAGCCTCGCGCATCTCGGCCCGCGACGGGAGCAGGTCCGACCGACCGTGCGCTGGGGACCCTCCGGTCAGACCGGGAGGTCGAGGTTCTGGGCGACCAGGGTCAAGCTGATCGCGATGCCGTTGAAGACCGCGTGTCCCACGATCGGCACCAGCAGGTTCCCGGTGCGGTGGAAGGCGATGGCGAGCACGAACCCGAGCGCGGCCAGGCCGCTCGGGAGCAGCACGGCGCCCCACCCACCGAGCGAGACGGCGAAGGCCAGGGCGGCCAGACCGAGCGTCCCGAGCGCGAACCGGACCGGGGTCGGGAAGCGGGGCAGGACCCCGAGGCAGAGCAGGATGACCGCCACGAGGATGGCCGGCAGCGCCTCGGGACCGATGACCTCGACGTGCACCGCACCGAACGGCACCGAGCTGATCACGGCGGCGGGCCACAGCCCGACCCGGCGGCGGAGCGCCTGGAAGAGGATGCCGCGGAAGAACAGCTCCTCGCCGATCGGTGCGAGCACCACCGCGGCCAGCACGACGAGCACCGTCGCGAGCGTGTCGCTGCCGACCACCGTCAGCAGCTGTTGCTGCGGTTGATCGGTGTCCCCGAGGAGGGTGAGCAGCAACCCGAGCGTGACCTGGATGCCGAGGAACCCACCGACGCCGACGAGGATCCCCCACCCGACGTGGCTCCAGGCGGGCCGGATGGGTCCCCACAGGCGCCACGTCAGCCGCCCCCGCAGCTTCAGGTAGCCGAGCCCGGTGACGATCACCCCGGCCTGCGTCAGGATCACGGCGACGAGCGCCCCGGGGCTCTCGGTGTCGGTCGGGTCGACGCCGAACGCGAACAGGGCGAACGTCAGCGGCAGCGCGATGATGAGCTGGCCGAGCAGGAACCACGCGAACAGACCGAAGCCATCGGCGAGCGTGAACGGCACGGGGAAGGTCGCTTCGGGGCTCGTGCCGCGCCACCAACCGCGAGGCAGCGGGGGCCACGCGGGGTCGTCGGTGCGCACCTCCGCGGTGGCCGGCGGTGGCGGTGGCACATCCGGCGCTGGGGGGGACGGCGGCGGGGGCGGGGGCGGCGGGTAGGTCACCTAGGACCTCCTCGAGGCCGGCGGCGGAGCGGGGTGGGGAGCGGACGCGGAGCTGCGGGCGGACGCGTGACCGGATGACGACGCGACGTCGGGCGGATCCACCCGGCGGGGGCCGGAGGGTGCCGCGCCGACACCGCTGCCGCCACGCCGTCGCACGAGCACGATGCCCCCGACCAACGCCGCAACGATCAGTCCGATCGCCAGCCACGGCGGTCCGTCGCCGCCGAGCGGGCTCGCCGGGGGCGGGTCCGGGACATCGAGCGCGACCGGGAGCGGTGTGGCGGCCACGGAGCCATCGGCTGCGGTGACGGCGAGCGCGACCTCGTAGGCGCCGGTCGGCACGGGCTCACCATCGGGACCGTTCAGGTCCCAGACGCCCACCTGGCGGCCCGGACCGGATGCGCCGAGCTCCCGCTCGAGGACGACCTCGCCGTCGGTGTCGGTGACCCGCAGCGTGACCAGACCGGGCACGGCGGACACCGCTTCGACCGCGATCGCGCGTGGCAGGGTCGGTACGCCGATGGCCTCCTCGGTGCGCGAGATGGCCGCGGGCTCGCCCCACCCGGCTGGTGCGCTCAGGCGCACGCCGGACCCCGCCGCCACGACCGTCCACGTGCCCGCCGCACCCTCGACCACGACCTCACCTGCGGCGGTGATCGACATCGGACCGTCGGGTGTGACGCTGCCGACGGCCGGCCGCGACAGCCCGACCCGCATCCGCTCCGGCAGCGCGTCGGGGGTCGTCGGCTCGAGCCCGGTGTAATACGCGGCGAGGATCTCGACGTAGCTGGCGCCGGCTTCCGCCCGTCCCCACGCGCCGTACTGCCCCATGCCGACCGCGTGCCCCCACCCGCGGCCGGAGACCACGACCCCGTCGTCGCCGACGGCCACCTCGAACCGTGACGAGGGCAGGGTCGTCGGCAGCGGCCGGAGACCGTCGGAACGGACGGTCGGGAACCGATCGGGGTACAGCGACGGCGCGACCGAGGACACGAAGCTGCGCAGGTCGACGCTGTCGACGACCACCTCGGTGCCCTCGCGGCCGGTCACCCGCAGGTCCGCTCCCGGTTCGTCCACGGGACCGAGGCGCTCGATCGTGGCGACGGGGACGGCGGCGGCGAGCGTCTCACCTCGGCCGAGGATCGCATCGAACTCCTCGCGGCTGAAGGTGACCTCCCAGCGGTGGTAGGGCGAGACGGCATCCTCGGGGTCGTCGACGCCGGTCAGGTACGGCCGTGGACCGGAGCGCGGGAAGACCACCTCGTTGGGCAGGGTCCGCCCCCCGGAGGTCGAGAAGTACCGGGCGAGGATCGGACCGCCACCGTCGTCGAGGAGCACCTCGCCACGGGTGGCTTCGACCGCCGCTCGCCAGCGATCACCGTCACCCTCCTCCTGCGCCGCGCCGACGAAGGCCTGGCAGTCGACGGTGTCGCAGATGTCGTAGCCGCGCGATGCGAAGGTCCCGAGCTCGGCCTGGTGCCAGGCGTAGGTCCGGGCGGCCACGGCCTGCGCCTTCAGGGCCTCGAGGTGCCACCGGCTCGGCATCTCGGCGACCCCCGCCACGTAGTCGTCGATGGTGAGGTCGTTGACCAGCACCTGCCCATCCCCCGGCTGCCGGAGCTCGAGCCGATCGAGGAAGCGGCGACCGTCCGCGAGCTCGAGCGCGACCCCCGGGCCGGCGGCGAAGGTGACGGGGGCGTCCACGACGCCGAGGTCGACCGGGTCGGTGGGGACGTCGACCTGTTCGATCCCCGGAGCGTCAGGGGCGGGGGATCCGACGGTGATCACCACCTCGTCGGCGCGCGCGCCCGCGCTCAGCGCAGCGACCGCGGCGAGCGGGAGGACGAGCAGCGCGGTGAGCCGGCGGCTCGGGTCACGCATCGCCGGGCCCGGGGACCGGACCGAGCTCGGAAGCGGGCACGCGTTGGACATCGGCGCCGAGCTCCTGCAGCCGCGGGACCCACGCGGCGTACCCGCGGTCGACGTGGTGGACGTCGCGGATGATGGTCGTCCCCGTGGCGACGAGCCCGGCGAGCGTCCCAGCGGCGCCGGCGCGGACGTCGAGCCCGGTCAGGGTGGCCCCGTGCAGCTGGGACGGTCCGCGGATCAGCGCGTGGTGCCCGTCGATCTCGATGTCGGCGCCCATGCGGCGCAGCTCGTCGACGAACGAGAACCGGGACTCGAAGACGTTCTCGGTGCAACGCGAGGTGCCCTCGGCCTGGCTCAGCAGCACCATCAGCTGCGGCTGCAGGTCCGTGGGGAAGCCGGGGTAGGGGAGGGTGACCACGTCCACCGCGTCGAGGTCGCCGCCCTTGACCCGCAGCGAATCGGCGCCCTCCTCGACCACGACCCCCGCGGCACGGAGCTTGATCAGCGGCAGCGTGAGGTCGGTCGATCGGACGCGCTCGATGACCACGTCACCACCCGTCAGCGCCGCAGCCATGGCGTACGTGCCGGCTTCGATCCGGTCGGGACAGGTCACCCACTCGGTGGGGGCGAGCCGATCGACGCCCTCGATCGACAGGGTCGGTGACCCGATGCCGTCCATGACCGCGCCCATCGCCACGAGCATGCGGCACAGATCCTGGATCTCGGGTTCTCGGGCGGCGTTCTCGATGACGGTCTCGCCATCGGCGAGCACGGCGGCGAGCAGCAGGTTCTCGGTGGCGCCGACGGACGGGAAGTCGAGCGTCAGCAACGCGCCGTGCAGCTCATCGGCGTGGACCTCGACCTCGTCATCGCGCTGCCAGACGGTCGCACCCATCGCTTCCAACCCACGCAGGTGCATGTCGATGGCGCGAGCACCGATCTTGTCCCCGCCCGGCAGCGCGAGCCGGGCGCGGCGTGTGCGCCCGACCAGCGGGCCGAGCACCGACAACGAGGCGCGGATGCGCGACACCGCGTCCGCGGGCGCGTGCCAGTCCGGTTCCTCCGAGGCGTCGATCACGCAGGTCCCCGCGTCGAGGTCGAGGTCCACCTCGAGCCCGAGACCGCGGAGCACGTCGACCATGACGGGGACATCGGCGATGGCGGGGATCTCGCTGAGCCGGAGCTCACCGTCGCAGAGGATGGCCGCCGCCATGAGCTTCAGCGCCGAGTTCTTGGCGCCCGAGAGCCGGACGGTGCCCCGCAGGGGTGCGCCGCCGTGCACGACGAAGACGTCGTCGGAGGAGGTGGGATCGAGCATCGCCGGAGCGTACCGGCGCTGTTCACACCGCCGGCCGGGCCGGGGGCCGGGGTCGAAGGCCGGGTGTCGGAGCCGCGATCCGATCCGCAGCCGTCGGGCTACGGAGCGACACCAGCGGTGTCACGGCCGGATCGCTTGGCGCCGTACATCGCCTCGTCGGCGCGATCGACCAGGTCGTCGGCGCCCTCCCCATCGGCCGCGATGGCGACGCCGACCGACACCGTCGTCGGCCCGCGCCTGGCCGCCACGATCATGCGGCGAGCGATGTCCTCGGCTTCGGCGAGGCCGCCGACCTCCAGCACGGTGGTGAACTCGTCCCCCCCGATCCGGTACAGCTGGTCGCCGGCCCGGAGGACCGACGCCAGCGCGTGGCTGACCTCCCGCAGGATCCGGTCCCCCGCCCGGTGACCGTCGCGGTCGTTGATCGCCTTGAAGTTGTCCACGTCGACGAGCAGGAGCGCGACCTGGTGGCCCGGTGGGGTCGCCGCCAACCGTGCGCGGAGCTCCTCCTGGAACGTCGCGTGGTGGCCGAGCTCGGTCAACGGGTCCTGGCGCGCACGGAGCCGGAGCTCGTCGAGCGTCCGGACGGCACGGATGCTGGCCGCAGCCTGGGCCCCGAGGATCTCCAGGATCGGCATGGCGACCGGCTCGAAGTCCCGCTCCGTCGCCTCGGCCACCACGAGGCAGCCGAGGTGCTCACCGCTCGCCCGCAGCGGGACCACCGCCAGCGACCCCACCCCCGCGTCCCGCAGCCGGCCGTGCATCACGAGATCGCTGTCCTCGGTACCGGAGGCGTACAGCGACGAACCCGCCATCACGAACCCGTCCAGCTGGCCGAGATCGATGGGTTCGACCTCCGCGAGCGCCTCGCTGAGCGGCCCCTGGCTGGCCACGATGCGCGCGTAGCTCGACCCATCGGGCTCGAGGAGCGCCGCGGTCGAGGTCCCGGCGAACTCGATCGCTGCCGCGAGGACGGCGCGGTGGATGTCGGCCTCCTCGGTCAGCTCGGTCATGGCGGACGCGAGCCTGGCCACCCGTTGCGCGATGGATTCGGCCGGCGGCCCACCGAGTTCGGCGAGCCGCGTCTCGAAGGCGGCCACGACCCGCTCGATGGTGTCCCGCGCACCCGACGGGAACGGCTCGCGCGACTCGACGTTGAGCGCGCCGACGACGCGGCCCTCGTGACGGACGGGGACGGTGATCTGGCGCAGCAGGTCGGGGGCGGCGAAGAGGAACTCGGGCTCGGCCCGGGCGTCGTCGATCTCCACGGTCCGTCCGGTACGGACCGCTCGCCCCATGACCCCGACGTCGCACGGGATCCCGTCGAGGATCTGCCAGTACCCGCGCTGGGCGAGGCAGCGCAACCTGCCCGCCTGCTCGAGGTAGACGCTCGGGAGCTTGAAACCGCCCGCCGCGAGGTGGCTCACCACGGCATCGGCGGCGGCCTGGACGGTGCCGGCGGTCGCCAACGAGGCGGCCAGGTCGGCCGCTACCTCGACCCGTCCGGCGTCCACGCTCCCGCCTCCCCCGCCACGTCGTGCAGCCCTCCCGCGGTCATCCGGTCGCGGGTCCCGGAGGCTGCCCGAGGTGACACAGCGTAGGCGACCGTGTGCGGTCCCGGAGAGGGTTCGAGCGACCAGATCTCGCGCGGCCGGACGGCCGTGTCGAGGCGCTCTAGACCCGGCTCAGCTGCTCGCGGCGACGTCCACACGCAGGCGTTGCTTGGCCAGGGAGGTCCGCATCGAGGCGTCCTCTCCCTCGGACAGCTTCTGCTCCAGCCGCTTGACCTCCGCCTCGGCGCGGGCGCGGTCGATCTCGCTGGCGAGCTCGGCCGTGTCGGCCAGGATGATGACCTTGTCACGACCGACGAACAGGAAGCCGTTGTGCACGGCGACCCGTTCGGTGTGGCCGTCGTCGAAGGTGACCTTCACCGGCCCGATGTCGAGCGCGACCAGCGCCGGCTGGTGACCCGGCAGGATGCCGATCTCACCGTCGAGCGCGCGGGCGGACAGCTCGGTCGCCTCGCCCGAGAGCAGGGACTTCTCGGCCGAGACCACCTCGACGTGCATCGTCGCCACGGGGATCTCCTCGGTGAAGCGGGGTGGGCGGCTGGGGTGACCGGGCGGCCGGTCAGGCCAGCTCGGCGGCCTTGCGCTGGACGTCGTCGACGTCACCGGCGTACAGGAAGGCCTGCTCGGGCAGGTCGTCGAGGTCACCGTCGATCAGGGCACGGAAGCCCTCGATGGTGTCGGAGACCGGGACGTAGACACCCTTGTTGCCGGTGAACTGCTCGGCCACGTAGAAGTTCTGCGAGAAGAACCGCTGCGCCTTGCGGGCACGGGAGACGGTGACCTTGTCCTCTTCGGAGAGCTCGTCGATCCCGAGGATGGCGATGATGTCCTGGAGGTCCTTGTAGCGCTGCAGGACCTGCTGGACGCCGACGGCGACGGCGTAGTGCTCGTCACCGACGACCATCGGGTCGAGGATGCGCGAGGTCGAGTCGAGTGGGTCGACCGCGGGGTAGATACCGAGCGACGCGATGTCACGCGACAGGACGGTCTGGGCGTCGAGGTGAGCGAAGGTCGTGTGCGGCGCCGGGTCGGTGATGTCGTCGGCGGGCACGTAGACGGCCTGCAGCGAGGTGATGGAGCGACCCTTGGTCGAGGTGATCCGCTCCTGCAGCTGGCCCATCTCGTTGGTCAGCGTCGGCTGGTAACCGGCGGCCGACGGCATGCGACCGAGGAGGGTGGAGACCTCCATACCCGCCTGGACGAAACGGAAGACGTTGTCGACGAACAGCAGCACGTCCTGGCGCATCTCGTCGCGGAAGTACTCGGCCATGGTGAGGGCCGACAGGGCCACGCGCAGACGCACGCCCGGCGGCTCATCCATCTGGCCGTAGACGAGGGCGGCCTTCTCGAGGACGCCGGCCTCCTCCATCTCGATCAGGAGGTCGGTGCCCTCACGGGTGCGCTCGCCGACGCCGGCGAACACCGACACACCACCGTGCTGCTGGGCGACGCGGTTGATCATCTCCTGGATGACGACGGTCTTGCCCACGCCGGCGCCGCCGAACATGCCGATCTTGCCGCCCTTCACGTACGGCTCGACGAGATCGATGACCTTGATGCCGGTCTCGAACATCTCGGCCTGCGGCTCGAGCTCGTCGAACTTCGGCGGGTCACGGTGGATCGACCAGCGCGTGTCGGCATCGATCTGGTCGATCGTGGTGTCGAGCGGTTCGCCGAGCACGTTGTAGATGTGGCCGAGGGTGCCGGGACCGACCGGCACGGTGATCGGCGAGCCGGTGTCGGTGACGGCAGCGCCACGGACGACACCGTCGGTCGGCTGCATGCAGATCGCGCGCACCCGGTTGTCACCGATGTGCTGGGCGACCTCGGCGGTCAGCGTGACGTCCTGATCACCCTCACGGCGCTCGAAGGTGAGCGCGGTGTTGATCTCCGGCACGTCACCCGGCGGGAACTCCACGTCCACGACGGGACCGATGACGCGGATGATGCGACCCTCCGCACCCGCGGCGGGACCATCGGTGACCGTGGTGGTCTGCATCGTCGACATCTGCTGCTCCTGGCTTCTGCGTCCCGTGAACGGGACCTGGCTGCTCATCGCGAGCCGCGTGCGGGGTGGGCTGGTGCGCCGCTCAGCGACCCTGGGAGAGGGCTTCGGCGCCACCGACGATCTCGGAGATCTCGGTGGTGATCTGGTCCTGACGTGCCTGGTTCATGACCTGCGACATGGAGCTGGCCACGTCGTTGGCGTTGTCGGTCGCGGACTTCATCGCGCGCTGGCGGGCAGCGTGCTCGGAGGCCGACGATTCGAGCAGGCCGTGGAAGACCTTGGCCTCGACGTACCGCGGGATGAGGCGGTCGAGGATGGTGTCGCGGTCCGGGATGAACAAGAACTCGGGGGCGATCTCGTCACCGCCGCCGAACTCCTCGGGCTTGACCGGCAGCAGCTCCATGCGGACCGGCACCTGGGTCAGCGACGACTTGAAGTCGGTGTAGACCAGCCAGACCTTGTCGAGCTCGCCAGCGACGTAGCGCTCCATGACCGTCTCACCGATACCGGCGGCGTCCTCGAGCGCAGGTTCGTCGGTGACACCCTCCCAGGTCCGCACGCTCTGGCGACCGCGGTAGGCGAAGTAGCCCTTGCCCTTGCGGCCGACGACGTAGACGTCGACCGACCGACCGGCGGACTCCTCGTCGCGGATGGTCCGCTCGGCGAGCTTGAGGATGTTGGCGTTGTACGCGCCCGCCAGGCCCCGGTCGGAGGTGAGCACGACGACCGCGACGGTGCGCGTCTCCTCGCGCACGTGCAGCAGGGGGTGGTTGGCCACGTCGGAGCTGGCGGCCAGCCCCTTGATGATCAGGTGGATCTGCTCGGCGTAGGGACGGGCTTCGCGGACGCGACGCTGCGCCTTGACGATGCGCGACGCCGCGATCATCTCCATGGCGCGGGTGATCTTCTGGGTGCTGCGCACCGACTTGATCCGTCGCCGCAGCTGGCGGATCTGACCGCTACCTGCCACCTCGTCCTCCTCGTCACCTCACCTCGTCAGCACGGCCGGTCCCGGCGCACCGTCGAACGCGAGGTCCTACTCCTCGACGGTCTCGCTGGAGGCGGCCATCGCGTCCCAGCCCTCGTTCTCCTCCGGGGCGACCGCCTGCTCGCTGGGCTCGAAGGTGTCGGCGAAGTCGGACATCGCGGACTTCAGCTCGTCGGTGAGCTCGTCCTTGAGCTTGCCGGTGCGCAGACGCTCGAGCAGCCCGTCGTGACGGGTCTGGAGGAACTCGTGCAGCTCGTCCTCGTAGCGGGCGACGTCACCGACGGGGATGTCGTCGAGGAAGCCCTCCGTGACGGCGAAGACCGAGGCGACCTGCAGCTCGACCGGCAGCGGCTTGAACTGCGGCTGCTTGAGGACCTCGACGACGCGCTCACCGCGGGCGATCTGCTGCTGCGACGCCTTGTCGAGGTCGGAGCCGAACTGGGCGAACGCTTCGAGCTCGCGGTACTGGGCGAGCTCGAGCCGCACGGTGCCGGACACCGCCTTCATGGCCGGACGCTGCGCCGAACCACCGACGCGGGAGACCGAGATACCCGGGTTCATCGCGGGGCGGACGCCCTGGAAGAACAGGTCGGTCTCGAGGAAGATCTGCCCGTCGGTGATCGAGATCACGTTGGTCGGGATGTACGCCGAGACGTCGTTGGCCTTGGTCTCGACGATCGGCAGCGCCGTCATCGAACCCGCACCGAGCTCGTCGTTCAGCTTGGCGGCACGTTCGAGCAAGCGGCTGTGGAGGTAGAAGACGTCACCGGGGTAGGCCTCGCGACCCGGGGGGCGACGCAGCAGCAGCGACAGCTGGCGGTAGGCGTCAGCCTGCTTGGAGAGGTCGTCGTAGATCACCAGGACGTGCTCGCCCTTGTACATCCAGTTGGCACCGATGGCCGCGCCCGCGTACGGGGCGATGTACTGGAAGGGCGCTGGATCCGACGCCGGGGCGTTGACGACCGTCGTGTACTCCATCGCGCCGAAGCGTTCGAGGGTCGCCACGACCTCGGCGACCGTGGAGCCCTTCTGGCCGATGGCGACGTAGATGCACTTGACCGCTTCGGGGGTGCCCCAGAGCTGCTTCTGGTTGATGATCGCATCGATCGCGATCGCCGTCTTGCCGGTCTGGCGGTCACCGATGATCAGCTCGCGCTGACCGCGACCGATCGGCGTCATGACGTCGATGACCTTGATGCCGGTCTGCATCGGCTCGTGGACCGGCTGACGGTCGACGACGCCAGGCGCCTGGACCTCGAGCGGCCGCGTGCCGTCCATGCGGGCCTCGTCGAGCGCGCCCTTGCCATCGATCGGCCGACCGAGCGGGTCGACCACGCGGCCGAGCAGCGCGTCACCGACGGGCACGGACAGGACCCGGTCGGTGCGGCGGACGGTCTGGCCCTGCTCGATGGAGGCCGCGTCGGCGAACACCGCGGCACCGATCTCGTGCTCGTCGAGGTTCATGGCCATACCGAACACGCCACCGCCGAAGTCCAGCAGCTCGTTGGCCAACGTCCCGGGCAGCCCGGAGATGGTGGCGATGCCGTCACCGGTCTCGGTGACACGCCCCACCTGCTCCTGGGCGAGGCCGGGCTCGTAGCCCTCCAACATCTTCTGGATGGCGGAGGAGATGTCCTCCGAACGGATCGAGAGGTCGCTCATCTGGCGGTCTTCCTCTTCAGGTCGGTTGCCGCGTACCCGCTGCTGCGCGTGCTCGGGGGGTGCGTGACGTCGTGCGCGGGCACGTCGCCGTGTGGCTGCTAACGACCGACTCGGCCGCGGAGGTCATCGAGTCGCTTGGCGAGCGTGCCGTCGATGACGGTGTCGCCGATCTTGGCCCGGACGCCGCCGACCACGTCCTGGTCGACGAACACCTTCAGGTCCAGGGTCTTGCCGGTGGCGCGCTCGAGCGCGGTCTTCAGCGACGCACGCTGCGCCTCGTCGAGCGGCACCGCGACGTACACCTCCGCCACCTCGGCGTCACGCCGGCGGGCCGCCTGCTTGGCGACCTCGTCCGCGATGGCGGGCAGCTCACCGACGCGATCCGCGGCGATGATCATCGCCAGGGCCGAGCGGGTGGCCGGGTGCGCCGCCTGCAGGGCGGAGGACTCGGCGAAGGTCAGGCGCCGACCGACCGGCAGGTGCTGGTCGGTCAGCTGGCGGCGCAGCTCGTCGCTGGCGTCGATCGCACGCGCCACCGTGAGGAGCTCGTCCTCGACGGCGTCGAGGGCGCCCTCGCCGGTGGCGAGCGCGACCACGGCCTGCGCGTACGCGCTCGTCCGATCGGTCGTCATCGTCGGTCCTCGTGGGCCGTCAGCGGGGTGGTCAGTTCGCCCGCGACAGGTTCTGGATGTAGTCGTCGACCAGCGCCTGGTGGGTGCCGGGGTCGAGCTCGCGCTCGACGATGCGTCCGGCCAGGTCGACCGAGATCACACCGACCTGCGCACGCAGCTCCTGGAGCAGACGGTCGCGTTCGGCGTCGACGTCGGCACGCGCCTTGTCGAGCAGCGCCGCCGCCTCGTCCTCGGCCTTGGCGATGATGTTCGCCCGGAGCTGTTCGGCGGTCTGCTTGGCCTCGTCGACGATGCGGGCAGCTTCGCCACGCGCGTCGGCGATCTGCGCGTCGAACTCGGCCTTGGAAGCTTCCGCTTCCTGCAGCTTGCGGTCCGCCGCCTCCATCTTTCCCACGATGGCGGCGCTGCGGTCCTCGAGGACCTGGTTCGCCTTCGGGAAGACGTACTTGACGATGAACAGCATCATCAGGAAGAAGGCGACCGCACCCCAGATGAGCTCCGGCACGGCCGGGAGGAGCTCGAGGCTCTCGGCCTCGCCTTCAGCGACTGCGAGCAGGGTGAGCATGAGGGCTCCTAGATGGCGAAGGCGAGGACGAAGCCCAGCAGCGCCAGCGCCTCGATGACGGCGATGCCGATGAACATCGTGGTGCGGACCATGCCGGCCGCCTCGGGCTGACGTGCCATCGACTCGACGGCCTTCCCGATGAGGATGCCGAGGCCGATACCCGGCCCGATCGCAGCCAGGCCGTAGACGAGTCCGTTGCCCACGTTCGATTCAGCCGCAGCTGCCTGCGCCAGGTAGACCAGATCCATGGGGTTTCTCCTTGGTGACGAGGTGCGCCGGATCCCCGGCGCTGTGAGCGTGTGCCGCGCGAGCGATCGCCGCGCGGAGTCGGTGCGGCGCTAGTGGGCGGGCTCCACAGAGGAACTGATGTAGACCGCGGTCAGCATCGTGAAGATGTAGGCCTGCAGAGCGATGATGAACAGCTCGAAGATGAAGACCACGGGCGAAGCCAGCAACGCGAGGATGCCCACGGGCAGGCCCGGGCGCGGGTACAGGAAGACGTGGATCGTGACCAGGGTGATCACCACGAGGATGTGACCGGCGACCATGTTGGCGAAGAGCCGGACCATCAGGGTGAACGGCCGGAGGAGCAAGTTCGAGATCAGTTCGATGGGTGTCAGGATCAGGTAGAGCGCCTTCGGCACGCCCGGTGGGAACGCGAGCTCCTTGAAGTAGCCCCCGAAACCCTGCTCTCTGATGCCGACGGAGACGTAGATCACCCAGGCGGTCACTGCGAGGACGAGCGGGAACGCGATCCGGGACGTCGGCGGCAGCATCAGGAACGGCGTCAGCTTCGCCAGGTTCATGAAGAGGATGAAGACGAAGAAGGTGGTCAGCAGGGGGACGAACTTCGGCCCCTTGACCGGCCCGATGATGTCGACGGCGATGCCGCGGACGAAGTCGATGACCATCTCGCAGGCGGACTGCAGCTTGCCGGGGACCACCGTCGGCGACTTGAACGCCCGGAAGAACAGGAACGCCGCGATCCCGGTCATCAGGAAGGCGATCAGGATCGTGCGGTTGATCGAGAGCGGGCCGAGCTCGACGAGCGTCGGCATGTCGAACAACGCGTTGATGTTGTCGAGGGCTCCCTCGAACTCACCGCCGTAGGTGACCTCGACTGCGAGGAATGGCGTCACAGCGATCGACTCCCGTTCTGAGGCATCGCGTCCGGGGTCGGGGCCCCGGACGCGAGAGGCGAAGGATGAGCGTGCGCCGTCGGCCGCGCGGCCCCGGCATCGACGTGGAACAGACGAGGTGTGCGAGCGATCCAGACCATCTCGGCAGCCAACATCACCGTCGTCGCGACGACGGTCGCCATGGCGAGGCTCGGCCGGTGCAGCCACGTGGCGTGCGACAGCGAGACGAGCACCGCGGCGTAGATGGCGAGTCGGGCGAAGGCCCCGCCGGCCATCACGGCGACGGCCAGTCCGGGCGCGTGGTCGATCGCCCAGACCAGTGACGCCGAGGATGCCCCGAACAGCAGGGCGACGAAGCTGACGCCGACGAGGCTGCCGACGACGCCGGACACGCTCGCGTACAGCCCGGCGGCAACGACGATCGGCACGGTGAGCACGACGAGGAGCCCGCTGGCTCGCTTCGCCAAACGCAGGTGGTCGCCGCTGGCCGTATCACTGCGCAACGGGGGGACCTGCCTCGCGGTCGGCGATGGCCGCATCCTGCATCCGGCCGCTGCGCAGCCAGATGAGGTAGATGCCCGCCGCGTTGCCGAGGAGCGCACCGATGGCCAGGAACCACGGCGGCGTACCGAGCCAGCGGTCAACCAGCCATCCGATCCCGGACCACGTGAGCGTGGCGGCCATCAGTTCGACCCCCATCACCGACGCAGCGTCGAGCCCGACGAACGCACCGCGGAACTCCTCACGACGGCGTGCATCGCCAGTCGGAGTTCCGGCAGCCAGGGACATCGTCGAGCCCGTGTCGTCCTGCACGGCAGCACAAGTGAAGGCGCCGTGCACGGTGGAGGTGAGGTGAGGTGCGGGGAAGCTAGCAACCGGGACGAAGCACTGCCAAAGCGGCTGCGACGGACGCACGCTCCCTGAACGCATCCTCAGCGCCTGACGTCCGAGGTGTCTCCCGCGGCAGGCATCTGCTCGTCGGGGACGAGGTCCACGGCGTCCTCGACACGGTCCGCCCGGGTGCCGGCGACGGTCACCGCGGCGCCGATGACGGCGGCAGCCAGCAGCCACGGAGCGAGCGTCGGCAGCCGCACGAAGGCCGGGCCCACCGACGCCACCGCGAGGAGGGCCGACCAGTAGTAGAGGACCAGCACCGCGCGGCGGTGGGAGTGTCCGAAGGCCAACAGCAGGTGGTGGAGGTGACCGCGGTCGGCGGCCGTGATGGGCTGGCGCCGCACGAGCCGGCGGCCGATCGCGAACGCGGTGTCGAGGAACGGCACCGCGAGGACGAGCGCCGGGATGAACAGCGGCACCGACCCGTAGAAGTCGACGTAGGACGGTGCCGTGGTCCGGCCGACGTAGCTCACGCCCGCAGCACCCAGCAGCAACCCGAGCAGCATCGATCCGGTGTCACCCATGAAGATGCGCGCGGGGTGGGTGTTGTGCACGAGGAACCCGACACACAGACCGACGAGCGTGGCGGCCAACAACGGCGCGGCGGTCGGGATGGAGTCCACCAGCCCGGACGAGGTGCTGCGCACCGTGAAGACGAAGAAGGCGACAGCGGCGATACCGACCACGCCGGCCGCCAGGCCATCGAGGCCGTCGATGAGGTTGACCGCGTTGACCATCGCCACCAGGGCGAACACGGTCAGCACCATCCCGAGATCGGACGAGAGCGCGATGACCTGCAGACCCGGGACCCAGAAGTGCACCAGCTGGATACCGAAGACGACCACGGCGAGCGCGGCCAGCAGCTGGCCCGCCAGCTTGACCGTCGCGGGCAGCCCGAACAGGTCGTCGGCGACACCGATGGCCACGATCGCGAGGGCGCCGAGGAGGATGGCGATCGGTTCCGACGTGGTCGCGAACAGGTCACGGAAGTCGGGCAGCAGCGCCGCGACGCCGACGGACGCCAGCAGACCGACGAACATCGCCAGGCCACCGAGGGTGGGGACCTCCTCGCGGTGCACCTTGCGCGGGTCGGAGGGCCGGTCGACCGCCCCGACGCGCCGCGCGAACCATCCCACCAGCGGCGTCACGAAGCCCGTGACGAGAGCGGCGGTCAGCGCGACCAGCAGGTAGGGGAGCACCTCAGGGCCTCGGGGGTTCGGGGTAGGCGGGGAAGCGGCCGACCAGGTCGGTCACCTCGCCGCGTACGGCGGCCCGGTCCTCGTCGGTCCCGGTCAGCGCGCGATCGATCAGCCCGGCGACGGCGGTGAGCTCGTCCGGCCCCATCCCCTGGGTCGCGACGGTGGCCGTGCCGGCGCGGATACCGGAGGCCACCGCGGGCGGGTTCTGGTCGAACGGGATCGCGTTCTTGTTCAGCACGATGCCGGCCGCGTCGGCTCGAGCCTCGGCTTCAGCGCCCGTCAGGCCCTTGCCCGTCACGTCGGCGAGGAACAGGTGGGTGTCGGTGCCACCCGACGTCACGCGGTAGCCGCGGTCGGTGAGGCCGTCGGCGAGCGCCCGCGCGTCGTCGAGGATGCGCTGGCTGTACTCCTTGAAGGAGGGGTCCATCGCCTCCTTCAGGGCCACGGCCTTGGCGGCGATGACGTGCTCGAGCGGCCCACCCTGGGTGCCGGGGAACACGGCCTTGTCGACCGCCTTGGCCAGGTGCTCCTTGGCCAGGATGATCGCGCCCCGGGGGCCGCGCAGGGTCTTGTGGGTGGTGAAGGTGACGATGTCACACCACGGCACGGGGCTCGGGTGCACGCCGCCGGCGACCAGCCCGATGAAGTGGGCCGCATCACACATCAAGGTGGCGTCGACCTCGTCGGCGATGGCGCGGAACGCCTCGAAGTCGAGCTGGCGGGGGTACGCGGACCAGCCGGCGATGATCAGCTTCGGACGGTGCTCGAGCGCCAGGGCCCGGACCTCGTCCATGTCGATGACCTCGGTGTCCTGACGGACGCCGTAGGAGGCGACGTCGAACCACTTGCCCGAGAAGTTGAGCTTCATCCCGTGGGTCAGGTGCCCGCCGTGGGGCAGCGACATCGCCAGGACCTTGTCGCCCGGCGAGACGGTGGCGAAGTAGGCCGCGATGTTGGCGCTGGCGCCGGAGTGCGGCTGGACGTTGGCGTGATCGGCCCCGAACAGCTGCTTGGCGCGGTCGATGGCCAGCTGCTCGAGCGGGTCGACCGCTTCCTCGCAGCCGCCGTAGTACCGCTTGCCCGGGTACCCCTCGGCGTACTTGTTGGTCAGCACCGACCCTTGTGCGGCGAGGACGGCCGGCGAGGCGAAGTTCTCGCTGGCGATCAGCTGCAGCTTGCCTCGCTGCCGGTCGAGCTCGGTCAGCAGGCCCTGCGCGACCTCCGGATCGAGGGCCTGCAGGGCGGCGAAATCGGGGCCCCAGTACGTGCGCGAGGAGGCAGGACCGGACAAGCGAAGCTCCAGTAGCGAGGAGGCGGAAGGCCTCCAGGCTACCCCTCGGTGCCCTCCGAGTCGCCCCGAGCGGCGTCGTCGTCACCGTCCGGCCTCCGTGATCCACGCTCCTCCGGCGCGGGCACCGCGAACGGATCGAGCTCGCCTCGGGCGACCGCGAGCACCTCGTCGGTCGGCACGACCCCCTCGCGCAGGACGTGCGGCTGGCGTCGGGTGACGTCGACGATCGTCGACGGCTGGCCCCCGGACCGGGGGCCACCGTCGAGGTAGAGGTCCACGGCGTCACCGAGCTGCTCGTGCGCGTCGGCGGCCGTGGCACCGGGCGGCTGGCCGCTGAGGTTGGCCGAGGTGACCGCCAGCGGGCCGACGGCACGGATGACCTCGAGGGCGACGTCGTCCAGCGGCATGCGGACCGCGACGGTCCCGTCGTTGCGTCCGAGGTCCCACCGCAGCTGTGGCTGCGCTGGCACCACGATGGTCAACGGGCCGGGCCAGTAGGCCGCCACGAGGCGGTCCAGGACGTCGCTGACCAGCGGCGTCAGCGCGGGCAGCTGCTTCTGCGACCGCACCAGCACGGGGAGGGGGTTCACGCGTTCCCGGTCCTTGGCGGCGAAGATCCGACCCGTCGCTTCGGCGTCGAAGGCGTCAGCCGCGACCCCGTACACGGTGTCGGTCGGCAGCACGACCAGCCTCGACGCACGCAGCACCGAGGCGGCACGCTCGATGGCATCGGCGTGGTCGTCGACGGTGACGTCCAGGATCTCGGCCACGTTCGGGACCTCTGCAGGTCGGTGGGAGGCGGCTGTCGCCGCGACGCTACCCGGCTCGCTGCGCCACCACGGCCCGGTCCCGGCCGGTCAGGTCCTGCACGAGCCGCGCCGAGACGAGCCCCGCGCGCGTCGCCGAGGTGAGCGCCTCCTCACCCCGCCGGTCGTCGATCTCGACGATGACCGTGCCGCCCACCCGCAGCCACGTCGCAGCCAACTCCAGCAGCTCGTCGACGACCTCGTGGCCGTCCGGGCCCCCAGCGAGCGCGGCCGTCGGATCGTGCAGGACCTCCGGCGACCAGGTCGTCCGATCGGCGAGCGGCAGGTACGGCGGGTTCGCGACGAGGACGTCGACCTGCCCGCGCCAGGCCGGGTCGATCGGGTCGAGCAGGTGACCCTGTCGGACCTCGCCGGTGGCCCCGGCCGCCGGCGCGTCCGGGTCGGCCTGCCCGGCGGTGGTCCTGGCGAGGTTGTGACGGGCCAACTCGACCGCGGCGGGATCGACGTCGGTGGCGACGACCTGCACGCCCGGGACCTCGGCGACGATCGAGCACGCGATCGCTCCCGAACCGGTGCAGGGCTCGAGGACCCGGGGGGCGGGGCCGGCGGCGGCTGCGGCAGCGATCGCGACGCCCGCCACGACCTCGGTCTCCGGCCGCGGGATGAAGACGCCGGGAGCGCAGGTCAGCTCGAGCGTGCGGAACCAGGTCCGGCCGAGCACCTGTTGCAGCGGCACGCGTGCCAGCCGCCGGTCGACCAGCCCGTCGAGGACCGAACCACCGCAGCCGGCGGCAGCCCCGACGACCTCGACGACGTGCTCGACGAGCAGGCGAGCATCGACGGCCGCGTTCGGGACACCGCCGGCGTCGAGCCGGGCCGCCACGCGCCGGACCACCTCGTCGTCGACGCGTGCACGCCCCACTCGTTGCTCCTTGTCGAGACCTGCGCCCACCCCTCGGGAGGCGGACGGACGGCCGCCGCTCAGCGGTCCTCGTCGAGCGCCGCGAGCTTGGCCTCGCGTTCGGCGCGGCGGAGCGCGTCCACGATCGGTGCGAGGTCACCGCCGAGGGTCCCCGTGAGGTCGTGCAGGCTGAGGTTGATCCGGTGGTCGGTGATCCGGGACTGCGGGAAGTTGTAGGTGCGGATCTTCTCGGACCGGTCCCCCGTCCCGATCTGGCCCTTGCGCGCGTCCGACCGTTCCCTGGCCGCGCGCTCCTCCTCGGCCTGCAGGAGGCGGGCCCGCAGGATGGTCATCGCCTTGTCGCGGTTCTGGTGCTGGGACTTCTCGTCCTGGCAGCTGACGACCAGACCCGTCGGCAGGTGGGTGATGCGGACGGCCGAGTCGGTGGTGTTGACGCTCTGCCCCCCGGGTCCGGATGAGCGGAAGACATCGACGCGCAGGTCGTTGACATCGACGTGGACGTCGACCTCCTCGGCGACCGGCAGCACCGCGACCGACGCGGTCGAGGTGTGGATGCGCCCCTGGGACTCCGTGGCGGGCACCCGTTGGACGCGGTGGACGCCGGACTCGTGCTTGAGGTGGGCGTAGGCGCCGCGACCGGTCACCTCGAGGACGGCTTCCTTGATGCCGCCGATGCCCTGCTCGGACCGTGACAGGGTCCGGGTCCGCCAGCCCATGGTGATCGCGTACCGCTCGTACATCTCGACCAGCTCGCCGGCGAACAGCCCGGCCTCGTCGCCGCCGGCGGCGGACCGCACCTCGAGGATGACGTCACGGTCGTCGTTGGGGTCCTTCGGGACCAGCAGGAGCTTGAGCTCCTCCTCGAGCCGGGCACGGGTGGCCGTGAGCTCCTCGATCTCGGTCTTCAGCTCAGCGCGGTCGTCCCCCTCGGCGTCGCCGGCCATCTCCCGGGCCGTCTCGAGGTCCTCGCCGGCGCCGCGCCAGTGGACGTAGGTGGCCACGACGTCGGCGAGCTCGGCGTGCTGTTTGGCCAACGAGGTGTAGCGCGCGCCGTCGGAGGCGACCTCCGGGTCGGCGAGCTGCGCCTCGAGGTCGCGGAAGCGCCCCTCGAGCTGCTCGAGCTGGTCGAACAACACTCAGACAACCTCCGTGTCCGGGTCGTCGGGGACCGGCAGCGGCTCGCCCGCGACGCGGGTGGTCGCGTCGGTCAGGTGCACCTCGAGCCCGTCCTCGGCCAGGGTGACCACGCTGTCGAGGGTGGGGGGGACGCGACCGAGCCGCAGGTCGGCCGGGACGACCGCCTCGAACGAGCGGATCGCCACCTCGATCTGGTCGACCGACGGCGGCCGGGTGGTGATGCGCTGCAACCACAGGCCGGGCGCCATCAGGCCACGCACCAGCGGGTGATCGCCGTGCGCGGCCCCGAGCCGCAGGCCCTCGTAGGCGACCCCCGCGACCAGTGGCAGCAGGACCACCCGGAGCGCCACGTGGTAGGCGACCGCGACCCCGAACCCGGCGTCGTCGGGTGGCGGGACGAGCAGGCCGCCGACGGTGTAGACGACCATCGCGAGCAGCATCACCAGGATGAGGAAGTTCGTGCCGCAGCGGACGTGGAAGGTGGAGTAGCGGTCGACCGTCGCGGGTTCGAGCACGTCGTCGTGCTCCCACGCCGCGATCGTCTTGTGCTCGGCACCGTGGTACTGGAAGACCCGACGGATGTCGGGGATCAACGAGATCGCCCACAGGTAGGCCAGGAAGATGCCGATCCGGACCACCGATTCGATGGTGTGGAACGCGACCCCGTCGCCGAGGCCGCCACCGAACAGGGCGTCCACCCCCTTGGTGCCGGCGGACGGCAGCACGATGAAGAGGCCGACGAACAGCACGAGCGCCACGAGCAGCGATGCACCGACCGCAGCCCCGTCACCGTCGTCGTCGTCGGAGCCGTCCTCCTCGAGCGCCTGGTCGGCGGAGATCCCGAGCGCCCTGGTCCCGATCCTCAGCGAGTCCACCAGCGCGTAGCACCCCCGCACGAGGGGGGCCCGGAGCCACGGACGCCGCTGCGGGGCGTCGGAGACGGGGTGGCACTCGAGCCAGATGTCCCCGTCGGGGCGACGGACGGCGACCGCCCAGCGGTCCGAGCCGCGCATCATCACGCCCTCGATGACCGCCTGCCCGCCGTAGTAGTGGGCTTCGAGCGCGGCAGGATCGGCGGTGGGTCCCGCGGTCTGGGCGCTCACGCTCGGCTCCTGCACTGACTCCGTCGGTCCGCGGAGCATCGAACCGCCAGGGTAGACCCCGCCCCGATCCGCGCCGGACGGGGCGGGATCGGGACCGGAACGGGCGAGGTCGCGCCGACACGAGTCGGCCCGACCTCACCCCACCGTCACCGCGCGGCGGCAGCCCTCACGAGGATCGTGGCCGCTTGCGCCCGCGTGACCGGACGGTTCGGACGGAAGGTGCCATCGCTGTAGCCGGAGACGATGCCGGCGGCCGAGACCGCATCGATGCTGCGTTCGTGCACCGAGCCGGCGACGTCGGTGAACCGTCCCGTGGCGCCCCTCGGGAGCCGCAACGCACGGTGCAGGATCGTTGCGAGCTGGCCGCGGGTGATGTGCGCGTTCGGTCGGAACGTGCCGTCGGGGTAGCCGCTGACCAGGCGTGCCTCCGCCACCGCGCTGATGGCCTCGCTGTGGGTCCCGGTCCCGACATCGGAGAAGTTCGCTGGGCGGCTCGCCTCCAGCGAGAAAGCGCCCGCGAGCAGCGACGATGCCTGCCCACGCGACACGGCCCGGTCCGGCCGGAAGGTCCCGTCGGCGAACCCGCTCACGAAACCCTTCTCGACCGCCTTGGCGATCATCCCGTCGTGGGTGTGCCCACCGGTGTCGGAGAAGGTGCCGGGGACCCGCGGGCGCGGCAGCTGGATGAAGCGGTTCCCCTCCCAACCGACGTTCCAGTTGTGGTGCAGCCACTGGCCCGACCGGGTGTTGGTCGAGAAGTAGGTGTCGTTGCCGCAGTCGAAGGTGATGGCACCGCACCGCGCGCCGGCGTCCGGGTAGCACAGGACATCGACCTGGTCGGTGCAGTGGCCAGCGCCGTCGCTGCCGCGCGCTTCCGGCTGGACCGCGCCCATGGTGTGTGAGAGCTCGTGCAGCGGCACCGACCCTGCGAAGTACCCCCCGTACACCACCGCGTACATGGACCGGCCCCCGTTGTTGAGGTTGTTCACGCTGCGTCGAGCATCGACGAACATGTCGGCCGTGCCGGAGACGTTCCGGTCCGGCGAGGGGGCGTCGACGAACACCAGGTACTTCTCGCTGGGGCTGCGGTGACCCGCCGCAGCCACGGTGGCCCGCAGATCGGCGAAGCGCAGCGATCCGACCTCGACCGCGCTGACGGCCACCTGCCCGTCGCCACCGCAGCGCACGCGCAGGTCGGCCGACGGGCCGCCGGAGCGCCGTCCGGACTCGGCGACGGCGTGGTTGGAGCGTTCCAGGCTCGCCCGGATGGTCGCCAGGTGCTGTGAGAGACGGTTCGCGCCAGCGCGGTAGCCGTAGACCACGACCGTCCGGTGGGACCCATCCGGCGCGCACACGACCGGCCGCCGCGTCGACGCCAGATCACGCGAACTCGAGGCGGCGACCACGACACCCTCATCGCCGCCTCCGGCCTCCTCGCCGTCGTCGTGGCCGTCGCCGCCCTCGACGGTCCCTTCCTCGTCGCGAGGGTGCGCGTGGGGGCGGGGGACGGTCCCGACCACCCCATCGGGACCGGTGTACTCGAGCAGCCCGTCCGCGACCCCCCGCACGCAACCGGTGGCAGCCTCGAGCACCAGCGGCGGGCGGCACGCGGTCGTGGCCAGCACATCACCCGCGTCGGTGACCACGGAACCGACCGTGCCCACCACCTCGCCAGCCAGCTCAGCGACAGCCCCGAGGGCGCCGCCGGAGCCGTCGGGCCCGGATGCGGGCGCCGGAGCGGCTCCCAGGATCAGCGGCAGCGCGAGCAGCGCGGCCAAGAACGGGTGAGAACGGGCGGGGGGACGCATCGGACGCTCCTCGAGCGGTCAGCTCGACACGTCCTGGCTGGGCGTGTCTCACCTCCTGCGTCGACGGGAACGGCCGAACGGCATTAGGGCACATAGTCCCTAGTGACTACGCTCAGCGTCCGTATGGTCACTGTCCGTCGCCGCGTATCGCGCGTGCGACACACGACGACGCCGCCGGACCAGCCGGCGGAGTCGTCGTGGGGGTCGGTCC
>NZ_JBBEBZ010000006.1:0-1479 GCF_040882075.1 Nitriliruptor sp. | reverse complement strand
CAATGCCGTTCAGTTAGGGTGGTGCGAGGACGTGGATGGCGTCGGGTGGGGCGAGCGTTGGTCTGGGCCAGTGGCGGTGGTCGGGGTGTTTGACGCCGTAGTTCGACATCTTGCGTTTGACGACGCGGGCGGCTGCGCGTAGTCGTCGGGCGGGTAGTAGTTCGTGGAGGATCTCGGCGAGGACGTGGGTGAGCGCGGCAGCGAGGTTTGTCGTTGCGGTGCCGAGCCCGGCGCGGGTGGATCGGCGGGCGGCTCGCAGGGTGCGGGTGAACGAGATCCGGTCGGGGTCCACACCGGCGCCATCGGCTGCACTCGACATCAGGGCGCGGATGGCGTAGTGGGTGCACAGGTGTCCGTAGATCTCTTGTATGACGCCGTCGGGGGTTTTGGAGCGCAGCACGACCCGGGGGCCGCGCTGGTGGGTTTTGAGCTCGTCGAGGGCGGTTTCGATCTCCCACCGCTGGGCGTAGAGGGCGGCGAGTTCATCCGCGGGCGCAGCGGCCGGATCGAGGATGGTGGTGATCAGCCGGTAGCGCTCGGGCGTGTCGGGCCGGCCTGGATCGTCGAGCGCGTACTCGATCACCCGCACGCTCAGCACCTCGGTGCGGGTGCGCTTATCGGGTGTGGCCACCAGCTCGGAACGAAACGACCCGTCGTCGAAGGCCTCCAATACCGGCAGCACCGCGTTGTTCCTCGCCCGCCACAACAGATCGGATCCTGTGGCCTTCGCGGCCGAAAACAGGGGAAATCCGGCGAACCCGCGATCGGCCAGACACAGCATCCCCGGCTCGAGATGTGACACCAACTGGTGGGTCAGCGCCTGTTCGGACTCGCTGTAGGCCCCGATGGCCGCGCCGGTGATCGCATGGGTGCCTACTTCTGCGAACCCGACCAGACGCACTTGAGGGAACGCCGCATGCCCTCGTGAGGCGCCCGGCCGGCCGAACGTCTCATCGTTGGCGGGGGTGTCGGCCACATCCAACGTCGTGCCATCGATCGCGACCAGCCGCCAACCGCGGTAGAACGCTCCCGGCGTCTCGTCGGTGGCCAACGGCACACACCCACGGTCAAACAACGCCTCGAGCGGTTCGACCCCCAACCGGGCACGGGCCTGGAAGATCGCCGACTTCGACGGCATCTTCCAGGTTCTGGCCCACCCCGACTCCCACGACAGCCCTTCGATGAGGTTGCGCATCACCTCCTCATACGATGACTGCGAGAACAACGCCAACCCCATCACGTAGTAGGTCACCAGCCGGGCCGGCAACAACCGCGAACGCTGCTCGACCCGGCCCGTCTCGGCCAGGACCGCATCAACCAGATCCGGCGGGAACGTCCGGGTCAACACCCCCAACGCCACATGATCCGACAGACGCTGATCGTCCTGCGGCTTCACCCATCCCGCCCGCGGCATCCCACCCTCCGGTCTCATCGCCACCGGAAGAATACCACGCATGTAGTTCTAACTGAACGGTATTG
>NZ_JBBEBZ010000005.1:0-8811 GCF_040882075.1 Nitriliruptor sp. | reverse complement strand
CGGTGGGTGGCTCCGGGACGGCCACGAGGGTGGCTCACGGGCGGTGGGTGGCTTCACGGGCGGTGGGTGGCTCCGAGGGCACCTGCGCCTCACCAGCCACCCGGTGATCACCAGCCACCCGGTGATCACCAGCCACCCGGTGCCCGCCAGCCACCCGGTGCCCGCCAGCCACCCGGTGCCCGCCAGCCACCCGGCCCCCGTCAGCTGGCGGAGGTCGGGACGGCGACGGTGCTGACGCGGTCGTTGACCAGCTTGTCCAGCGCGCCGCGGAGCAGGGTCGCGAGCTGGCCCCGGGTCACCTCGGCGCGTGGGTCGAAACGGTCCGCGCTGACGCCGCGGACGAAGCTGAGGTGGGTCGCGACCCGGACGTTGCGCTCGTGCGGCGACCCGACCACGTCGGCGAACACCGGCCCGGTCGGCCGGACGTTGCCCTTGGCGAGCCGCTCGTAGGTCCGCACCACCAGCGAGGCGAACTGCTCGCGCGAGACGGGGCGGTTCGGACCGTAGGTCGTCGCGGTGATCCCGCTGACGACCCCGACGGCGGCGAGCGACTCGATCGCGTCGCGGTGCACCGAGGTACCGAGGTCGGTGAAACGAGGCTCGCTCGCCGGGGCGAGCGGGGCAGCCGTGCGGTACAGGTTCGCGAGGAACGTGGCGACCTGGCCGCGCGAGACGGTGTCGTTCGGGCGGTAGGTGCCGTCGCTGTAGCCACCCGCCAGCCCGTGGTGGACGACGCAGTCGATGTTGGCGGTGTGCGTGCCCGGTCGGGGCAGGTCGGATGCCGGCGCGGGTGGGGCGCCGGTCGGGCACGCACCGAGCCGGACGCCGAGCGCGTGCAGCATCCCGGGCCCGCTGGCGACCCCGGCCACGGACGCGGAGCTCGGCGCGTGGAAGTACTCGGGACCCGGCCGGTTGAGCGGCCCGAAGGGGCGCGCACCGACCCGGATCGCCCGGGCGATGCGAGCCCCGTCGTTGTTGCCGGTGGCGCTGACCGCCAGCGCCGCCAGCCCGGAGACGGTGGGGGCCGCCTGCGAGGTGCCATCGAGGTAGCCGTGCCGGCCCTCGGGGAGGGTGCTGAGGATGCGCACCCCGGGCGCTGCGACGTCGACGTCGACGGCGGACCAGTTCGCGAACTCCGGGACGATCCCCCGGTTGTCGAACGCGGTGACGGTGATGACGTTCGGCGCCTCGGACGACGCTGGCATCGCCGGTGCGTCCGCCAGGTCGGCGCCCTCGTTCCCGGCCGCCGCGGCCACCGGGATCCGCGCGTCACGCATCGCCTGATCGAGCTGGGCGAGCTGGCCGGTCGACGTCGGCGTCCCCGACACCGCCCAAGAGGCGTTGATGACGTCGGCACCGGCGCTGGTGGCGTACTGGATGGCGCGGATGCCGTCGCCGACGAAGCCCTTGTCCTCGCGGAGGAACTTGACGCTCATGAGCCGGACCCGGGGGGCGACACCGACCATGCCGTAGCCGTCCTCGGCGGCGGCGACGATCCCCGCGATGTGGGTGCCGTGGTCGTCCTCTCCAGGGACACCGCTGTAGACCTCTCCGGTGGGCCTGGGACCGCTGAAGTCGCAGCCGTGGAGGTCGTCGGGGCACCCGAACGCACCGACCGTCGGGTTGTGCCAGAGGTTGGCCTGGAGGTCCGGGTGGTGGATGTCCATGCCGGTGTCGACGACCGCGACGACGACATCGGGGCGGCCGCGGGTCGCGACCCAGGAGGCCTCCGCGCCGATGTCGATCCCGGCCAGACCGACCTGCGCGAAACCGGTGCTGCCCTGGACCTGCTGGCCCTCGTTCTTCCACCACCACTGCGCGCCGCGCAGGGGGTCGACGACCTCGTCGTCCTCCGCGGTGTTCACGGAGGCCGCGCCCGCACCGGGATCGTCTCGGTCCGAGGTGGCCGGGGTGGCCGAGGTGGCCGAGGTGGCCGAGGTGGCCGAGGTGGCCGAGGTGGCCGAGGTGGCCGAGGTGGCGGCGCGGGTCGGCTGGCGGTCCTGCGCGGCCGGGCGGAACGCGAGCAGCCGGTCGAGGTCGATGTCCACGACCTGTGGCGCGGCGGCGAGCCCGGCGATCGCGGCGGCCGGGTCCCCCTGCACGTCGACGACGGCGACGCGGTAGCCGTCCGTCGCCTGGCCGTGAACGCCGGCCGCATCGAGCACCGCCTGCCCCTCGACGACGGTCACGTCCTCGCGGAAGGTCACGAGCAGCCGGTCGGCGATGGCGTCACCCACGCGGGCTGACGCTTCCGAGGAGGCGGCCGTGGCCAGCTCCCGCAGCGCCACGCCAGCGACGGCCTCTTGCGCTGCGGCCGAGCGGGCCTGCGCGCCCGTGACCTTGGCCGCTGCTGCGGTCGCCTCGGTGGCCGTGGTCTCGGCGGCTGCGACCGTGGACTCGGGCTCGGAGGCGGTTGCGGCCGCCTCGGTGGTCCCGGTGGCCGTGGTCTCGGCGGCTGTGACCGTGCCTTCGGAGGCGGTTGCGATCGCGGTCTCGGTGGCCGACGCGATGGGAGCCGAGCCGACGCAGAGCGCGACGAGGAGTCCCCCGACGAGCCAGTTCCGCGTTCGTTGCATCCAGCACCCTCTCCGAGCGGCGCATGGTCCCGCACGGCACGCTTCCGCGCCGCTCTCATCGGCCGTTCGGCACGCCAGCAGCACGTCTTCCGGCCCTTCCGTGCGCGGGGCGTGCGTGGAGCGTGGGCGAGGTGTCGGCGAGCAGCCTGGGCGAGACGTCGGCGAGCTGCGTGGGCGAGACGTCGGCGAGCTGCGTGGGCGAGACGTCGGCGAGCTGCCTGGGCGGGGTGCGCGAGAGGCGACGGCGGGGTGCACGAGAGGCGACGGCGGGGTGCGCGAGAGGCGACGGCGGGGTGCGCGGGAGGCGTGCCGATCAGTCGAGCGGGGCGCCCCACGTGACGGAGTCGAGCAGCTCGTCGAAGGTCGGCAGCGCGCGGTCGAAGGTCGCCGGGGCCTGCTCGTCGTCGGGGAGCGGGACCGGTTGTGCGAGCAGCTCGACCTCGCGTGCAGGCACGACGACGACCAGCTCGCGGGTGGTCGCCGAGCCGTCGCCACCGGGTGTCAGGAACTGCAACCGGGTCGCCGGGACCCCGCCGACCTCGATCGGCTGGTCGACCTCGAGCGTCGCCCCCACCTCCTCGATGTAGCTGCGCCACTCCCCCGGGGTGACGCCCGGGCGGTGGGTGAGGAAGACCGCGACGACGTCGCCGTCGGGCCGGTCCGCCTCGGCGACGTCGGCACCGATCGCTTGGTTCGCGAGGCTGAGCCGCGAGTCCTCCTCCTCGAACACGACCCACCCGTCGGGGACGGTGAGCTCGAGGTCGCGCCACGCGACCATGCCGTCGTCACCGCCGCAGGCCGCGAGCAACGAGGCGATCACGACGAGCAGACCCACGCGGAACCGGCGGGTGCCGTTGGGGCAGCGGGTGCGGCGGGTGCGACGAGTGCGGCGGTCGCGGCGGTCGCGGCGGTCGCGGCGGCGGCGATGGCAGCGGTCGTGGTGCGAGGAGGAGCTCACGTGACCTCGGACGGGGCAGCGGAGAGGGATCGGATGCGGTCGGCGCGCGACCAGGCGACGCTCGCCACGCGGCTGGGGCGACGGGATCGGGGCGCGTTCGGGCGGGAGAGCGGCGGAGCGGGCTCAGGCCTGGTCGTCGTCGCGCTCCTGGAGCTCGTCCATCAGCAGGGCGAGCTGCGCCGTGGTCCGCAGCGGGTCGTCCTCGGCCGGAGCGCCGCGCGTCGCTCGGACCGCCGGGAGCTCGTCGGTCGCATCGACGACCTCGGCCTCCCCAGCTCCCTCGTCGCCCTGGTCGTCGCGGTCGGCATGGTCGCTCTCGGCACCCGAGGTCGGCGTGTCCACCGACGCGGGGTCGACGGCGGGACCGGACTCGGCCTCCGGCGTGGCGCTCAGGTCCGCATCGGGCCTTGGCTCGGGCGTTGGGTCCGTCTCGCCGCCGCCGGATTCGTCGCTCGACGTCGGGCTGTCGGCCGAGGTGTCGGTCGACGTCGGGGCGTCGGTCGGAGCATCGGTCGACGTCGGGGCGTCGGTCGGAGCATCGGTCGACGTCGGGGCGTCGGTCGGAGCGTCACCGTCGGTGTCGGTGTCGGTCTCGTGCTCGCTGCGAGCATCGATCCGCGCCGCGAACTCGGCGGCTCTCGCCCCGGAGAGGACGTCGGTATCGCGCGGGACCGACGCTGCCTTCGGGTCCGGGAAGGTCTCGGCGTAGGGGGCCTTGCGGGTGACCGCGCCCGGCGGCAGATTACGGACGACCCGCACGGACGGGCCGGGAGACCGGCCGATGTCCTCCTGCGAGCTGAAACGACGCGTCTCGGTCGGCTGCGCGGGCTCCGCCTCGCCGCTCGGCCCAGCTTCGTCGCCCGTGCCGGTCGGAGCAGCGTCGTCCCGCTCCGCGGCGTCGTCCGCAGCGTCGGCGTCGACGTCGTCCGCAGCGTCGGTGCGGGTGTCGTCCGCAGCGTCGGCGCGGGCGTCGCCATCGGCGTCGACTGGGTCCGCGGCGTCAGCGTTCTCAGCGGCCTCGACGGCCTCGACGGCCTCGACGGCCTCGACGGCCTCGACGGCCTCGGACCGATCAGCGTCAGCCCGATCGACGTCAGGATCGTCGGACTCGGGCGCCGCGGCGATCGGGGTGGCGACGGGCACGGTTCGTTCCGCTTCCACACCGCCGCCCCCCGACCCATCGCGGTCCGAGTCATCGGCGGTCGGCTCGGGCGCCGATCGGTCGTCGTCCGCTCTCCCGCGAGCGAGCGGTGCGGGCGCGCCGTCGGCGGGCCGGATGGGAGCGAACGCGACGGTGTCATCGTGGACACCCGAGGTCCAACCTTCGTCATCGCCCCGGTCGTCACCGGACCGTGGCGCGTCTGTCGTTGTGTCGTCCGACCTGATGCGGGCCGAGCCGGCGTCGCTTGATGCGGTGTCGTCGGGGCGGGCTCCCCGATCAACCGGCTCCTCGGGGGTCCCGGTCGACCCGCGGGACGGTCCGTCCGCGCCAGCCACACCGAGCCCAGCGGCTGCTGCTGCCGCACCCGCCGCACCCGCCGCACCGGCTGCACCGGCCGCAGCGGTACCCGCCGCCGAGCCGCTCGTGCCTGCGGCGATGGCCGACGGCGACGCTGTGGCCGGACCCGGCGTCGCGCCGGACCGATCGGCGCCACGGACCGGACCTGCCTCGGCGCCTCGCCCCTCGCCCCCGACGGCCCCATCGACCGAGCGATCGCCTGCGCGGGCGGGCCCCCGCAGGTCACCCGAGTCGTCGCCCCGAGATGCCCCGTCGCGGGGTGCGTCGTCGCGGGGTGGCGCGGTGCGGCTCGTCATCGGTACCGACGCGCCCGAAGCGGGCCGCGGAGCCGAGCCGGTCGCCCGCGCGGTCCGGTCGTCGATGAGGATCACCTGGGCGGTGGTCCCGGCGGTCTCGACCGCTTCGATGGCCGCCTGCAGGCGCACCCGGGGGGTCTGGTCGCGGCGGGCGACCAGCAGCACCGCGTTCAGCGCACAAGCGGCCGCCACCACGTCCGGTTCGGTGACCGGCGGCAGCGCGACCAGCAGCACCTCGAGGTCCTTCGGCAGCTGGGTCGGCAGCTCGGCGGCCGCCTCGATCGCGGCGTCGATGTCGCGGCCGGCTCCGAGCCGCGCGAGCTTCACGTCGGTCTCGAAGCTGACGCTGTGGCCGAGCGACGCACCGTCGCGGACGACCTCCAGCAGCCCGTCGTTCGGGGTCGCGCCCGAGGCGATGTCGACGACCAGGACGCTGGCATCGCGATCGGCCAGCGCGACCCCCAGCGCGTCGGTCCACGCCGGCACGTCGGCCCCGCGCGACGCACCCGCGATCCCGAGGACGAGCCGGCGGCCGTCGCGAGCAGCGAGGACCGACGCCGCCAGGTCTCCGACCGCTTCGGGCGAGATGGCGCTGGGCAGCACGGCGACCAGCTCGCCGCCGACGGACCGCACGTGCCGGGGCCCGCGGATGGTCGCGTCACCGGCGTCGACGACCACCGCGACAGCGATGGCGATGAGCACGGACGCGAGCGCGACCGCGGCGCCGATCAGGGGCCGCGGCGGCACCAGACCGGGCGCGGCCACGGCGAACAGCACGCCGACCCCGCACAGGCCGAGAGCGACCGTGCGGAGCAGCGCGGAGCGGCGTTCGAGGACGTCCAGCGCCTCGAAGAGCCAAGCTGAGCGTGAGGAGGAGGCCATGGCTCGCGACGGTAGCAAGGTGGCCCTCGACCACCCTCGCAGCGACCCCGGCCGGTGGCCGTCCACTCCGGGAACCCGAGCGAGCAGGGGCGGTCAGACCAGGCGGCGCGCGGTCGGGCGCCGTCCGGTCAGGCCAGGCGGAGCGCGGCCGGCGGCGCCGTCCGGTCAGGCCAGGCGGAGCGCGGCCGGCGGCGCCGTCCGGTCAGGCCAGGCGGAGCGCGGCCGGCGGCGCCGTCAGGCCAACCGCTGCGCGGTGCGCGGCGCCCGGTCAGGCCAGGCGTCGCGCGGTCGCCGTCGCGGCCACCACCTCGGCGTAGCCCGGCGGCGGGACCACCTCACGCCACGCCTCCCGCGCCTGATCGGCCGCTCCCGGGATGCCACGGTCAGCGCGCGCGAGGTGGACCGCCCACGCCAGGATCGGCGGCGCCAGGCCGACCGCGGCGTCCAGCAACCGAGCCTCGTCCCGTACCACCCCCGCGAACAGCAGCGCCTTCGCCCGGTGGAAGTCCGACCCGTGCGCGAGGTCGGGGCCGAACCGGGGGCGACCGGCGGCCTCGTCCCACCTCGGTGTGGCGTCGTCGTCCACCTGCGGGGGCTCGCCTCCGGTCAGGAACGCGACCTCGGTGGCCACCCACGACAGCCGCACCCGCTGCCTCGCCGTCCTCGGGCCGTCCGCAGCCCTGGCCACGGCGTCGCGAGCCGCCACCAACCGCCGCACGGCCCGGTCGGCGTCCCCCTGCCCCACCGCGTCGGCGACCAGCGACACCCGGAGCATCGCCTCGTCCACCGGGTCGGTGGCGCGCAGGAGGGCGGGCATCTCGATCGCCTCGGCGTCGGCGTGGAGGCCGAGCTCGCGCAGGACCCGCCCACGCTCGGCCGCGATCCACGGCTCCAGGTCGGGCAGACGGACGCGGTCGAGGTGCGCCCACGCCAGGTCCCCACGCCCGAGCCGGCCCCAGACCACCCCGTGCCACACCGGCCCAGCCGCCTGGTGGCGCCACCCCGCGGCGAGGTCCACGTCGGGAGGCAACAACCTCGCGAGCGCATCGGCAGGCGGCGGTGGCGGCAGCGGGGTCCCGGTCACGCCAACGAGCCTACGCCGCGCGTCCGCGTATCCCCCGCCCGCGACGCCCCCGCCCCCGCCCCCGGCCCCGGCCCCGACCCCGACCCCGGCCCCGACCCCGACCCGTCGAGGGCTACCACGCCACCGTCCGTGCACGCAGGTGACGTCGATCGGGTCGGACGAGTGCACGTTCCAGACCGGCCTCCGCGATCGTGCACGGGAACGACCCACCCAGCGTCACCCGCGTGCACGATCAGCGTGGGGACGGCGTCACCACGTCCTCCGGCCGCGGCCAGGGGACGCCGAGGTACCGCTGGGCCTGTCGGTGCACGGCGTCACGGACGCTGGCCAGGAAGCGATCCCAGCCTCGACCGAGGTCCTCGACCGTCGCTCGCAGGATGCGCCAGTCGTCGTCAGCCGTCGTCAGCGCGTTGGAACGGCGCACATCGGCCAACAGTTGGGACCTCTTGCTGTGTGCCAGCATCGAGTCGTGGTCGATCCCGAACCGGATCGAGGCGATCCCGAGGTCGAGGTGTACCGACCGACCGTCCGCGCAGGGGACCGCTACCTGCCCGTGGTCCAGCGGCACCCCCGCGGCGACCAACCGTTCCCTCACGCGCAGCTCGGAGGACACATCGGTGCGCCCCGCAGCGTCGAGCCGAGCCAGCACCTCGGCGACCCGTCCTCGCCCCGGGTACCTCGGCCACCGATCGTGTTCGGCGGCGACCTCGTCGAGCGTCGTGCGACGCGTCTGGACCAGGTCGATGACCAGATCGGTCAGCGTCGAGAGGTTGGCGACCGGCGCACACGACCGCACGATCCACGGGGCAGCGAGCACCGGCACCCCATCGACCTCCTCGATGCGTTCCCCATCCCACGTGCGCGTCCGGATCACCTCGATGCGGTCCGGGACGCTGCGAGGTGCCCGGTGGACAGGCACGTGGACCTGGACCCGCACGGGTGACCCGATCCCGACCCCGAGCAGGTGAGCACCCGACCACCTCGACACCGCGACCGGTCGAGGCACGTCCAGATCGGCACCCGACAGCTGCGCGACGGCCGCCTTCGCCCGGACCTCCGGCGTCGAAGGCGTACCCGGAGGACCGACGACGTCGCGGTGGAGGAACTGCCAGCCGTGCCGACGGGCCGTCTCACGGACCCGTCGAGACGTGACCTCGAGCGCCTCCGCAGCGGCGACGGCGTGGATGACGCCGCCCGCAGCCACCGTGATCTCGATCAGCTCGTCGATACCCATCGCAGGATCATGACGTGGTGGGTCGATCCGGTGGGTTCGAGCTTCCTCCCGCCTGTGGACGGCGTGCCTGACGACGGTCGATCGCCGTGCGTGCGCACGACCGACGTGGATCGGGTCGCCTCCGTGCACGCACGGGAGCGACCGTGGCGAGCGTGCACCGGAAGGCCCCTATCCACGTCACCTCGGTGCACGAAGCCGCGCCGGCAGCGAGGTCGCGGGTCTCGGGGCGGGGTCACGTGGTCGGGGAGGCGGCGAGGTGGCG
>NZ_JBBEBZ010000004.1:0-48221 GCF_040882075.1 Nitriliruptor sp. | reverse complement strand
CCCGACCCAGGTGACCTCGGTGTGCTGTGACATGTCCCCGGCGTTCATCCGTGGCGTCACCGACCACCTGCCCGAAGCCGAGATCACCTTCGACCGCTACCACGTGGTCGCCCAGCTTTCCGACGCGGTCGATCAGGTCCGGCGTGGGGAACGCAAGGCCAACCCGGAGCTGACCCGCACCCGCTACATCTGGCTCAAGCGTCCCGCCAACCTCACCGCCCGGCAGGCCGAGACGCTGGCGTGGCTGACCCGACCGTCGTCGCAACTGGCCACCGCCCGCGCCTACCGCTGGCGGATGGACTTCGACGGCTTCTACGACCAGCCTCCCGGCCTGGCCGAGGCCTACCTGACCCGCTGGTGTCGCGGGGCGATCCGCTCCCGGCTGGAACCGATCAAGACGTTCGTGCGCATGGTGCGGGCCCACTGGGACGGGATCCTGCGCTGGCATGTGACCCGGTCGTCCAACGGCATCCTCGAGGGCACCAACTCGCTCGTTCAGGCGGCCAAGCGCAAAGCTCGCGGCTACCGCTCCAAGACCAAGATGATCACCATCGCCTACCTCATCGCCGGACGGCTGCCCCTACCCACAATCCACACGATCTAGCGAGGAGCCCACTTCTTCATGTGGTTCCCCTGTGGGTTCGTGTACGGGGGGTGGTTTCGCCATTGGGCTCCCCACGGATCCGGCGACCAGACTCGATCCGTGGTTCGCGGCCCTCGCTCCCGCGCTGGTGTTGCTGACAGGAGGGAGCATCCCGACCGAACGGCCCCGGCCGCATCATCAGTTCTGTTGAAACCACGACCGGATCGGGCCCACCGCGTGGCCGACCGAGAACCGGAGAAGCGCCTGGCAACGACGGGGCGACCGGGTTCGCAGGGACCGACAGCGCGACGGGTCAGGTGGCCAGCGGGGGATCCCAGCCGGCGTCGCGGGCCTTCGCGGTGGCGGCGAGCTGGGAGGTGACGCCCAGCTTGGTCAGGATCGCTCGCACCTGGGTGCGGACCGTCGCGACGGTCACGTGGGCCGCCCTGGCGACCTCGTCGACCGAGCGGCCGTGCATGAGCTGACCGAGCACCTCGGCCTCTCGCTGCGTCAACGCCTCGAATGGTGCCGATCGGCGTCGTTCACCGTCGCGGTGCTCGCGCAGCAGCGCGAGGTGGTCGTTGCGCTCGGCGGGGGAGAGCAGCGTCCCCTGGTCGACCGCTCGCTCGATCGCGCCCACCAGCTCGTCGAACGAACCGGACTTGCTCAGCACACCGATCGCCCCCGCGGCGACGCACTCCGCCCGGCGCACCGGATCGGAGACGCCGGTCACCATCACCACGCGTACGTCAGCTGCCGCCAGTGGCTCCACCAGCGGCAGCCCGGTGCGGCCCCCGCCGAAGTCGAGGTCGAGCAGCACCAGGTCCGGCTCCGTCGCGGTGACGGCATCGAACAGGTCGTCGTTCGTGTGGGCCGGGTCGATGACCGCGACCGCCGTGCCACGCGCCGTCAGCGCTGCCGCGACCGTCTGCGCGATCAGCCCGTGGTCCTCGACGATGGTCACCCGTCGCACGTCGGGTTTCTCCCCCATGTAGATGATGCGGTCCAGTCTCAGAGCGTGCTTCGATGCGGTGTGGACAGCTCGACCCCGCCCCGCTTGCGCATCGCCCTCTCGGTGGTGCCGCCCCTGCTCGCCGACAGCCTGCGGGTGCTGCTCGTCGACGAGCGAACCGATGTGACCGTCATCGTAGACGGGGCCAGTGACCGGTACGACGTGGCGCTCGTCACCCCGGGCACGACGCCGGTCGACGCCGATGTGACGATCGTGTTCGACGACGATCCGCAGGCGCGCGGCGGTGGGGTGCTCCACCAGGGCCCGGTCGCCACGCACCTCGGTGACGTCCACGAGGTGGTCGCAGCCATCCATCACTTCCACCCGGGCGCGACGGTCGCCGACGAGTAGCGCTCCGCAGCGCCCCTGGCTCTCACCCTCCGCCTCCGGCTGTGGCCGACGGGAACGTGGCCACGAACCGTGCGCCACCGCCGGTGGGGTGCTCGTGGCGCAGGTCGCCGCCGAGGTCGCGCATCGTCCGTCGAGCGATGTGGAGGCCGAGGCCTTCACCGGCGGAGCTCGGCGACAGTCGGACGCCGCGCTGGAAGATCGACTCCTCCTCGCCGATCGGCACACCTGGGCCGTGGTCCCGCACGCTGAGGACGACCTGGTCGCCCTCGTTGCGGACCTCGATGTCGATCCGGCCGCCGCGGGCGCCGGAACCGTGGACCTCGGCGTTGCGGAGCAGGTTGTCGACCACGCGGCTGATCGCCGAGCGGTCGCTGCGGATCTCCGAGGTGATGAGGCTGGCGAGCCGCAGCTCGACCGACAGGTCCCGCGCACGCGCGAGCCCGACCTGTTCACGCACCACATCGGCCAGGTGAAGGACCGGCGTTCCGTGGTCGCCTGGCCCGGCGGACGTGACCCCCCGGCCGTCGCTCGCCCGGGAACCGCTCGCGTCGCCAGCCGGTCCACCTGGGCTCGCCGCCGGTGCGTGGTCGCGGAGCATCATCCCGCGCAGCTCGGCGAGCTGGTTGACCACCGTGGCGGTCAGCTGCTCCTGGACCTCCGGTGACAGCTCCTCGCCGTGGCGTTGGAGCGTCAGGGTCGCGCCTTCGATGGCCATGAGCGCGTTGCGGAACTCGTGGTCACGCTCGGCCGCCTCGGAACGCTGGTCCTCCTCGCCACGCTGCTGGCGCAGCAACGCGTGGTGCAGCTCGGCGCGGCGGGACGTGGCGAACGTGGCCAGCGTCGTGACCGTCCCGCCGGCGGCGAGGGCGAGCGCCCCGAACCGCACGGTCGACGACGGGAAGGCGAGCGCGAGGTCGCCGACGCTCTCGATGAAGCGCACGACCTCGGCGGCCGCGATCCCCGCCACCGCCCACTGCGTCCAACCGGGCAGGTAGGCGCGGGCGCCGGCCGAGCGCACCGCGACGTTGATAGCGACGACGACCCACCAGGTGACGGCGAGGATCCGGACCACCGGTACCCAATCCTGACCAGGGACGGGGAGCCAGACGAGGGCCAGCAGCACACCCCAGAGAGCGAGCGTGGCCAGCGCCGCCGACAGCAGATCGCGTCCGGCCCTCGCCTGGGTGTCGACGTCGGGGCCGACGGCTGCCCACAGCAACCACGCGGCGGAGCTGGCGCCGAAGGCAGCCTGCAGCAGCCACGGTGCGGAACCGGGCGTCGGACCGACGAGGTCGAGCGCGACGACGCCGGCCAGCGCCCACGCCGCTGTCGCGATGCGGCAGCCGCGGACCTCACCGGTCACCCGCCACAGCCCGGTGGACGCGGCCGCGAACACCACCGTGAGCACCAGAGCCGCGACCTGGAGGTGGCTGGTGAACGGCAGGAGCGCCTCGCGGAGACCCGTGTCGACCGCGAGCAGACCCACGATGATGGCCAGTCCCAGCAGGCCGAGGCCGGCGCCCGACCACGAGCGGGCGTCGGTGCCGTCGCTGAGCGGTGGCCGCCGATCCGGGCCCCGGTACCGGTCACCCCGGTCCACGCGCTGGCCACGCCACGCTCGGCCCCTCGAACGGCCGTCGCCTCCAACTGCCGGATCCACCACGTCCCTCTGCACTCGTGCACGCCCCTGAACGTCCGCCCCGGAACGTCCCCGACACGTTGTACCGGAGGACCCTGACACGAACGCGGCGACGGGGAACCCTGAACACGGACGCTTCGACGGTCACCTCCGGCGCCCCTGCCTCCCATCGGCCAGCTGGCGCCCGCCTACGCTCGGCGCCAGGAGGGGCCGGTGCAGCGACGTACCGACCCGCGATCGGAGGAGGCGCAGCGTGAGCGAGGTCGTCAGCTACGAGGTCGTCGACCGGGTCGCCCACGTGACCATCGAACGGCCCGAGGTCAAGAACGCCATGAGCCTCGAGGTGTTCGACCAGCTCACGGACCGGGCCGAACAGGCTGCAGCGGACGATCGAGTGGGCGCCGTCCTCGTCCGCGGGCGTGACGGGGTCTTCAGCTCCGGGCTCGACGTGAGCGTGTTCGCCGCGCACGACTCGGCCGAGGATGGTGAGGAGGAGCTGACGGGGGAGGGGTTCATCGCCCGCCTCCAGCGCGCCTTCACCGCCTACGAGGACATCGACAAGCCGACCGTCGCCTGCATCGAGGGGTACTGCTTCGGTGGCGGTATCCAGCTCGCCGCCGCCTGCCACCTGCGCGCTGTGGCACCGGACGCGCAGCTGTCGGTGCTGGAAGCGAGGTGGGCGCTGGTCCCCGATCTCGGCGGCTCGTGGCGCCTGCCGCGCTTGGTCGGGCTCGGTCGTGCGACGGAGCTGACGCTCACGGCTCGGCGGGTCGACGCTGACGAGGCGCTGGCCATCGGGCTGGCCGAGTGGCGGCTCGGTGGTGACGACCCCGTCGCCGACGCGCACGAGCGAACCGCCGCGCTCGCCGCAGGTCCTGGTTCGGTGCGCCGGGCGCCACGCCTCCTGCGCGAGAACCTCGAACGCGACCGTGCCGCCGCGCTCCGTGTCGAGGCCGAGACCCAGCTCGCCTGCCTGTCCGGACCGGACTTCACCGAGGCGGTCACCGCCTCCCTCGAGCGGCGCGACCCCCGCTTCACCGGCGCCTGACCGACGCCCTCGCGAGCGTCCGGCCCCCGCTGGTCGACCGTGTGCGTCGCCGAGGGGGCATCGGTACGCTCGCGCGACGTCTTCCAGAGGATCGTCGATGCCGCTGTCGGAGCACGAGGAGCGCATCCTCGCCGAGATCGAGCGGCAGCTCGCCGAGGATGACCCGCGCTTCGTCGCCCGCTCGCGGCGCACCCCCGCCTCGCCTCTGGTCTGGCCCCGTCAGCGTCGACTGCGTGCAGCCATCGGCCTCGGGATCGTCGGCGTGCTCCTGGTGCTCTCGCTGGCGTTCACCTCGATCGGGGTGGCCGCCATCGGGATGGTCTGCATCCTCACCGCCATCGTGCTCGGTGCGACGGCCGTCCGTGAGCAGCTGGCTCCGACCCCGTCGCGGGCCGTCTCACCGGACGATGCCCCCTAGCGAGCCAGGTCACCCGCGACGGCCGGGGGCTCGCGAGATCACGGCCGCACCCGCGCGACGCGCGCTGGCTGCGGTGGTCTCCAGCGGCACCCGCAGCGGTGACAGCGCCCGGTCCCGGGGCGACACCGACGCCCGGAGCTCGGCCTCGAGGTCGGCCACGAGCGCTTCGGCCTCGGCGGCGATGGCCGCGTCGACGTCGCCACCGAAGGCGGCCGCCTGCGCGAGGGCGGCGAACCGGTCCCCGCCGGCGCTGACCCGCCCCTCGGCCTGCCAGCGACGCACCACCTCGGCGGTCGTCTCCTGCGGCGCCCGGCCGACGCCGTAGCGGCGACCGGTGGCCAGCAGCGAACGTTGGGCAGCGAGCACCCGCGCCTCGGGAGCGGTGTGGCCGGCCGCGCGGTCGCGGCGCGACAGCACGACCGTCCCGATGAGGGCCAGCAGGCCGAGGGCCAGCACCCACGGCCACCACGGGCCGCCGTCATCGGCGCCGTCCTCGGTCCCACTCTGATCGGTGCCGGGATCGGTCGGCGTCGCCGAGTCCGGGGCGGGGACGGGGTCCGGGGTGTCGGGGGTGGGGGTCTGTTGCTCACCGGTGTCGAGCTCGCCGAGCTCGCGGAGCCGGCGTTCGCGGAGGTTCTCGACCGGGGCGAGGTCCTCCTCGGTCGGCACGATCTGGGTCAGGTCGCTACGTGGCGTCGGTTCGAAGGTGATCCAGCCGTACCCCGGGAAGAGCACCTCGACCCAGGCGTGTGCGTCCGCCGTCGAGACGGTGTACTCGGTCAGCGGTTGTCCCGCGTCGGGATCGGCCGGATCGGTGACCGTGCCCGGCAGGAAGCCAACGGCGACGCGCGCGGGGATGCCGGTCGCGCGGAGCATCACGGCCATCGCCGTGGCGAAGTACTCGCAGTACCCGACCCGGTCCTCGAGGACGAACCGTTCGAGGGCCTGGTCGCCACGGAGGGCGGGGACGTCGAGGTCGTAGGTGAACCGGCCCCCGTCGGTGAACCAGTCCTGCAACGCCAGCGCCCGGTCGACGTCCGTGGTGGCACCAGCGGCCTCGTAGACGGCGCCCGCGGCCTCGGCCAAGCGGGCGTAGTCGCGGGGCAGCGCCGTCCACCGTGCACGCGTCTCCCCGTCGAGCTCGACGGCCCGTAGCTGGTCGATCGACGGCACGGGACGTTCGGCGTCGACGGCGTAGGTCGCACCCTCGGACACGCCGACGCGCGGTTGCCCGGTCAGGCCCTCACCTTCCGCCACGCTCCAGGTCGCCAGGAACCCGCCCTCGGTGGACCACACCATCTCGCCCGCGAGCTGGCCCCGGACCGTCACGGGTTGGTACGGCGTCGGGACGTAGATGTTGGCGAGGTCGAGGACCTCGACCTCGACGCGCGCCGTCGCCGTGGCGCGGGCGGGCTCCTCCGGAGGGAGGGGGCTATCAGCTCGGTAGAGCGACGACTCGGCCGGTTGGAAGCTGCCCGCTCCCGACGGTCCGAGCCGCCAGGTGCCCCCGTCGAAGCTGTCGAGCCCGGCGAGCCGGAGGTAGAGCCGTTCGCTCGAGCGGATGCGGAGCACGTCGCGTTCACCGGGCAGCTGTAGACGCTCGGTGACGTCGACGATCGGTTGGTACCCACGCGGCGACTCGGCGCCGCTGAGGTCGACCCACGCGGCACCGCCGTAGCCGGGCAGCAGCAACGGCGCGATGAGCGCGACCGACAGCGCGCCCGCTCCGACCGCCAACCCCGAGACCGTCGCCCGCGGCGTGTCGTCCTCACCGCCCTGCGGGGTGCTCAGCAGGAGCACGATGCCGACCGCCGCGAGGAAGGGCAGCGCTCGCAGCACCGCGCTGCCCGGGTCGTCCATCGGCACGGTCAGGGGCAGCGCCCAGAACACCAGGAACGGCACGAGCCCGGCGCCGGCCCGGCGGAAACGCACCGTCAGCTCGTGAGCGAGGTAGCTGGCCAGCCACGCGCCGGTGGCGATCGCCGCGGTGAACGCCGGTGTCGAGGCGACCGGTGCGATCTCGTCGCGCAGCCCGATCGCGGCCGCGTCGAGCAGATCGCGGAAGGTGGCCAGCGAGCTCGCGTCGGGCAGCAGACCGACGGAGGGCAGCGCTGTCACGTAGGTGAACAGCACGAGGCCCACCACCGAGGAGGTGAGCGCCGCGAACGCGCCACCGCCGACCCGACGGACGGCCCAGCCGACGGCGAGCGCCATCAGCCCGGCCGCGAGGGAGCGCCCCCGCCAGGTGTCGTCGACGAGGACGCGGGAGTAGGCCGGTGCGGTGGCGAACAGCACGAGGGCGAGCGCAGCGGCAAGGATCGTGTCGCGCATCAGCGGAGCCCGCCGCCGGCGGTGCCGGACATCGCCGGTCGGGCGACCACCAGTTCGCGCCAGTGGAGGTCGAGCCGGTCGCCCGGCCCGACGACGGTCACCCGCCACCCCGCAGCCCGCAGGCGGTCCGCCGTCGCGACCGGATCGACCACCTGCCGGGCCCCGCGACCGCCGTAGCGTTCCGCGTCGATCAGCAGCGCCACCCGGGATGTGAACGCACGACCGGTCCGCACGAGCAGCTGGAGCTCCACCGGGTCGGGGACGGTCAGGACGGCCACGAGCGCGCCATCGCCGGCCAGCCCCTGCCCGAGCTGTTGGAGGACAGCCGGCAGGTCCACCGGTCGCGGCTCGACGACCGCGAGGTGTTCGAGCCACGCTTCGGCGGACCGAGCGCGCGGGGCGGACGTGAGCGGTCCGTCGATGACGACCACGCCGCGACCACGGTCGGCGAGGTGGAAGGTGACCGACGCAGCGGCGGCGACCGCCGCCTCGATCGACGCTCCGGGTCCGTGCCCGTGGTGGCGATCGGCGCGTACATCGACCAGCACGCAGGCACGCGGATCCTGCGGCGCTTCGGCCTGGCGCACCATGAGCTTGCCGCGGTGGGCGGTCGAGGCCCAGTGGACGGCGCGCAGGTCGTCACCTTGCACGTACTCGCGGACCGTCGAGCGGTCCTCCCCGGACGCCAGTGGGCGGGGTGTGCCCTCGCCACCGGTCGAGTTCGCGCCCCCGAGCGGTAGTCCGGCGGGTAGGGCCCAGACCGGGGGGTAGACGATCACCTCGGCGGTCCCCGGCAGGTCGCGTGATCGGGCGATCAGGCCGAACGGGTCACGCAACCTCACCCGCAGCGGACCGACGGTGAAGCGCCCACGCTGCTGGCCCCGGAGCGGTGTGGTGAGGGTGACCCGGGCTCCGGGCGCCAGGGGGGGCACGGTCACCGACCCGCCGCCGCCGAGCACGAGCGGGAGGTGGTCGTGCAGCTCGAGCGTGGCCGTGGGCAGCCGGCCGGTGTTGCGGACGGTGACCTCCACCGCGGCCTCGGCGTCGAAGTGCAGACGACCCGGGCGCACGAACCGAACCGCGTCGAGCGTCGCCGAGGTCGTCCACACGAACAACAACGCGGCCGCGAGGAGCGCGAGCGCAGCGACGGCCGCGAGCTGGAGCTCGGCGACGCCGAACGCGCGGGAGGCGAGGTAGAGCAGGACGGCAGCGCCGACGAGACCCGACCCACGCTCGGTCAGCACTCGGGCTCCTACTCGGTCGGGGCCGGGACGCCGTCGATCACGTCGAGGATGACGTCCACGGGATCGTGCCCGGCGAGCTGCGCTTCCGGACGCAGGATGAGACGGTGAGGCAGCAGGTGCGGCGCGAGCGCCTTGACGTCGTCAGGGATGGCGTAGTCGCGACCCGCGACGGCGGCGGCGGCCCGGGTCGCGCGCAGCAGCGCCAGCGATGCGCGCGGTGACGCGCCGAGCTCGACCTCCGGGTGGGAGCGGGTCGCACGGCAGAGGGCGACGAGGTAGCGCTCGAGCGGTTCGGCGACGTGCACCTCGCGGATCGCCTCGATGGCGGCCGCGACCTCGGTGGCGTCGGCGACCGGTGCGAGCGAGGCGAGTCGGTCCCCGTGCCCGTGGGTGCGCAGGATCGCCAGCTCGTCCTCGGCGTCCGGGTACCCGATCGAGATGCGCATGAGGAACCGGTCCCGTTGCGCTTCGGGCAGCGGGTAGGTGCCTTCGAGCTCGATGGGGTTCTGGGTCGCGATGACCATGAACGGCGCCGCGAGCTCGTAGGTCGTCCCGTCGATCGTGACGGTCCGCTCCTCCATGCACTCGAGCAGCGCCGACTGGGTCTTCGGCCCGGCCCGGTTGATCTCGTCGCCGAGCACGAGGTTGGCGAACACCGGCCCCGGGCGGAACTCGAAGTGCCCGGTGTCGGGGGAGTAGACGGTGACGCCCGTCACGTCGGAGGGCAGCAGGTCGGGGGTGAACTGCACGCGGGCGACGCTGCAGTCGATCGAGCGGGCGAGCGCCTTGGCCAGCATCGTCTTGCCGACGCCGGGGACGTCCTCGATCAGCAGGTGCCCCTCGGACAGCAGCGCGATGATGGCGAGCCGTGCGACCTCGGGCTTGCCCTCGATCACCGCGCGGACGTTGGCCTCGATGCGCGCGATCGTCCCCCGCACCTGGTCGAGGTCGGGGCGGCTTCGCGTGCGGCGTGCGGTGGTCACCGGTGCCGGGTCTCCCCGTCGAGCCGGTGTCGTGTCATGACGCCGGCCGCCCTGGTCGCGGACATGGTCGTCCGCGGCCCCCTCGCTGGAGGCGGCGTGATGGTAACGGGACCGGCGGGTGCTGCCCCCCGGTGCCGGGCGCTACCGCGCGATGGTGCGGGTCGTTAGCGCGAGATCTTCCCGGCGTACCCACCCGCGTGCGCCGCCACCAGACCGTCATCGTCGGGGAAGGCCACGGTACGACCGTCGCCGGAGGCGAACGGGGACGGCATCGACAGGCGCGTGAAGACCTCGTCGGCGCAGCCCGGGCAGGTCACCCAGCGCTTCTCGACGCTGACGTCCACGCCGCTCTCGTCGGTGGCCTCGGTGGTGAACACCACCCGGCTGCCGGTGGCGGTCGTGTCGCAGCGGTCACAGGTGTAGGCCACGGGTCGTCTCCCTCGTCCCGGGGTCAGGCGATCCGACCTCCGGAGACGAGCCTGCCCGAACCTGACGTGACCGTCAACGAACTCGTCCGCGCCGAGCGTTCCCCACCAGCGGGCGACGACTACGGTCGTCGGTGCGCCACCGACCGGTGGACCACGCCAGGCAGGAGCGCGCGTGTCCGACGTCCCAGCCGTCCCTCGCACGTCGCGAGGTGAACGCACCGCCGCGCGCCTGCGGGACGCGGCACGCCAGGTCTTCGCCGAGCGCGGGTACGCGGCCGCACGGGTCGAGGACGTGGTCGCGGCTGCCGGGGTGAGCCACGGGACCTTCTACACCTACTTCACCAACAAGGCCGGTGCGCTCGACGCGCTGATCGACGAGACGGCCCGCGAGCTGCAGACCGTCGTCGAGGAACCGTGGGACGCGCCCGACGCGGCGCAGGCCATCGCGACCGTCATCGAGCGGTTCGTCGACGTCTTCGCGGACCACGCCGACGTCGTCGGCACCTGGCTCGAGGCATCCGCCCACGAGCCGCACTTCCGCCAGCGCCTCCGCGAGGTCCGCGACGGGTACATCGCCCGCGTGGCCCAGCAGCTCGACCCCGCCCTCGCCAGCACACCGCACGACCCGAAGGTCGCCGCGGCGGCCCTGGTGGCGATGGTGGAGGGGTACGCCACCCAGGGCCTGCGTGCGGACGATGCCGAGGACCGGGCGTCGCGCGTCCGCACCCTCGCTGCACTCTGGTTCGGTGGGCTGCTCGGGTTGACCCAGCCGATCGGCTGATCCCCCTACTCGTGTCCGGATAGCCCCGAGGCTGGCTGGTCGCTTCACCACCTGCGCGACGCTCCGCGGGTGGCGGTCGGCTCCGCGTTCAGGGCTGGGTCCGTGGGTGACCGCTCCGCGGGTGGCGGTCGCCTCCGCGGGGGGCGGTCGCCCTCCGGACTCGCTCGCTCCGCAGGTCATCGCTCCGCTCGACCTGCGAGCCCCCGCTACGGCGACCGCCACCCGCTGCGCTCCCTCGGCTCGGACCCCGCTCGCTGAGCGCTGATCGTTCCGCCGGGGCTCCAGGGCACTCCCTGGTGGTGACCCTCCTCCACCTCGCTCCCCTCGGGGTCGGGGTGTCCACCACTTCGCGCCACCTCGGGGCCGGTTTCGGCCTGTTCGGGGGTGTGGAGGGCTGGTCAGGGTGGTCGTGGGTGGGTGAGCGGGGGAGCGGGTGTGCGGGGGGTGTGGCGCTGGAAGTGGGGCTGACCTGCGGGAACTCTGGCGTACCGTTGACCGGGTGGGTGGTGTGCCGTAGAGTGGAGCGAAGTGGAGGGGCTTCCCAACCGGGGGAGCCCGACGACCCGCAGACGGACGCCGTGTTCCTCGGAGAGCACCAGCACACGCTGGACGCGAAGGGCAGGGTCATCCTCCCTGCCCGCTTCCGGGAGCGGTTGTCGAGCGGCCTGGTGTTCGCCCCGTCCCAGGACCGCTGCATCGACGTCTACCCCCAGACCGCCTTCGAGCGGCGCGTCGAGGAGCTGCGGTCCCTGCCCCGCGAGGACGAGCGCGCCCGGCTCTACCTGCGGGTGCTGCTCGCCGGTGCCCAGCAGGAGACCCCGGACGCGCAGGGTCGGGTCGTCATCCCGACCCGGCTGCGCGACTACGCCGGGCTCGACAAGGACCTCACGATCAACGGCGCCGACGAGAAGGTCGAGATCTGGGACCGGACCGCGTGGGAGTCCTACCGCGGGGCCGCCGAGGACGCGTTCGCCAACTTCTCCGCCCCGTTCGCCCCGTGACCGCCGCTCGTCCCGCCCCCACGCGTGCGACCTCCGTCCCCACGCGACGACCGATGTCCGCCCCGATCCCGGCCGAGGAGCGCCCCGTGCTGCAGACCGTCACCGACCTGCTCGCCACCGTGCAACGGCTCCCCGAACCCGACCGCAGCGCCGCCCGCGCCCGCATCGATGACGCCGTGCGGGGCGATGCCCGGAGCTGTCGCGCCGCCCTCGGCGCGCTGGCGCTCGACCTGGTCGACGCCGCCCCGGCGCGGCCGGTCCGACCCGTGGCTGCCTCCGCGGCGTCGCGGCTCACCGTCCGTGTGCACCAGTTCGACATCGATCTCGACCGCGTGCCCACCGCCGCGTCCGCCTGAGCCCCGAGGTGCCCGTGTCCGCCGCCCCCCGCCCGCACGTGCCGGTCCTCCTGGACCGGATCGTCGGACTGCTCGCGGACGCTCCCGATGGGGTCATCGTCGACGCGACCCTCGGGGCAGCGGGACACGCCCGGGCCATCACCGAGGCGCGCGCCGACCGGTACGGCCGAGCCGTGCTCGTCGGGCTGGACCGCGATCCCCTCGCGCTCGACCTCGCTCGCGATCACCTCGCCGACCTCAGCGCCCGAGATGGCGTGGACGTCCACCTGGTGCGGACCCGCTTCGACGGGATGGCCGACGCGCTGGATGAGCTCGGCATCGATCGGGTCGCCGGCGTCCTGTTCGACCTCGGCATCTCGTCGATGCACGTCGACCGCGCCGAGCGCGGCTTCTCCTACCGCCAGGAGGGTCCGCTCGACATGCGGATGGACCCCGACGGCGCGACGACCGCGGCCGACCTGATCGACACCCTGTCCGCGGTCGAGCTGTCGCGGATCATCCGCCGCTTCGGCGAGGAACCGATGGCCGACCGCATCGCGCGCGCCATCGTCGCGGCCCGGCCCCTGACCACCACCACGGCGTTGGCCGAGGTCGTGCGCGACGCCATCCCGGCGGCGCGGCGCCGCACCGGTGGACACCCCGCGACGCGGACCTTCCAGGCCCTGCGCATCGCGGTCAACGGCGAGCTCGACGCGCTCGAGGCGGTCCTGCCGGACGCCATCGCGCAGCTCGCCCCCGGCGGCCTCGTGGTCGCCCTCAGCTACCACAGTCTGGAGGACCGCAGCGTCAAGCGGGCCTTCGTCGACGCGGCCCGCGGGTGCACCTGCCCCCCGGGTCTCCCGGTGTGTGCCTGCGGCCGCGTCCCCCTCGTCGAGCACGTCGTCCGCAAGATCGAGCGTCCGAGCGCCGCGGAGGTGGCGACCAACCCCCGCGCCTCGGCCGCTCGCCTGCGGGCCGTGCGCCGACTCGACACCCCCGTCCAGACCCCCGAACCCACCGAGGTCCACCGATGAGCGCCGTCGCCCCACCACGGGCTCGCCAGCGTGTCGCGCCCCCCGCACGACGCGCACAGCAACGTCCGCAGCTCCGGGTGGTGCAGCCCGCTCGTCCCGTCCACACTCTGGCCTACGCGCTCGCGACGATCATCGTGCTGGCCGGAGCGATCTTCGGGACGGTGACGCTCAACGCGCTGGCGGCCGGGCAGGCGGTCGAGGCGCGTCAGCTCGAGGCCCGCGTGACCGAGGGCGAGCGTGCCTACGCGCAGCGTCTGGTCGACGTCGCCGCACTCGAGGACCCGGCGCGCATCCGCGAGGCCGCGTTCGATCTCGGGCTCGTCCCCTCCGGTCCGTCCCGGCACCTGGCGTTGACCCGTGCCCTGCCGGCCGACGGTGCCGTCACCGAGGCACTCCCCGGCGACGCTGCCGATCCGCTCAAGCCCGTGCTGTCCGCGAACCGTTAGCACGACCTCCCGGGGGAAGATGTGACCGAACCGCACCGCCTCGCCGCACGTCCACGACACACCATCGCCCGGCGAGGTGGCGACGTCACCGCCGTCCACCGTCTGCGGTGGCTGCTCGTGATCTACCTGCTGATCGCGGCCGTCGTGGTCGCCCAGCTCGTGCGTGTCCAGGTCGTCGACGCTCCCGGCTACGCCGATCTCAGCGCGTCGCAGCGTGCCCGCGTGATCGAGCTGGCTGGGGAGCGAGGACGCATCTACGACCGGGACGGTGACGTGCTCGCCACCACCGTGCAGGCGGCGACCATCTACGCCGACCCCCGTGCCTTCCGTCCGCGCGAGACGCCCGACGGTCTGATCGTGCCACCGGCGGCCGATGCCGCGACCGTGGCTGCGCAGCTCGCCCCCGTCCTCGCCCGTGACGCGGCCGACATCGCCGCCGCGCTGACCGGTGACGGGCACTTCGCCTACCTCGCCCGGCAGCTCGACCACGAGGTCGGTGTCGCGGTGCGGGAGCTCGAGCTCGACGGCATCGGCGTGATCGCCGAGCCGAAGCGGGTCTACCCGGCCTCCGGCCTCGCTGGCCAGGTCGTCGGGTTCACCGGCATCGACGGTGAGGGCCTCCAGGGCCTCGAGGCGCGCTACGAGGACCTGCTGCTCGGCCGGCCCGGCATGCTGACCCTCGAACGGGCACCGGGCGGGTTGGACATCGCCTCGGGCACGCGTGAGCTGATCCCGTCCGAGCCCGGGACCGACCTCGTCCTCACCCTCGACCGTGAGGTGCAGCACGCCGCCGAGCGTGCCGCGGTCGCGGTCACCGAGGAACACGGTGCCGCCGGCGCGTCGGTGCTCGTCCTCGAGGTGGGCACCGGCGACGTGCTCGCGATGGCCTCCGCGCCGACCTTCGACCCGAACCGGCGAGGTGACACCGACCCGGCCACGTGGCGCAACCGTGCCGTGACCGACGTCTTCGAGCCTGGATCGGTCCAGAAGGCGTTCACGATCGCGGCCGCGATCGAGGAGGGGCTCACCCACGAGGACGCGGTCCTGCGCGTCCCGTCCAGCATCACCGTGGCCGACAAGACGTTCACCGATGCGACGCCGCAGCCGACCTCCGACTGGTCGCTCACCGAGATCATGGAGCGCAGCTCGAACGTCGGGACCATCGCCGTCGCTCAGCAGCTCGGCGAGGACCGGCTCGATGCCTACCTGCGTTCGTTCGGTCAGGGCAGCTCGACGGGCACCGGTTTCCCCGGTGAGTCCGCCGGTCTGCTCAGCCCCGTCGATCAGTGGTGGGGGACCTCGCTGCCGACGATCGCCATCGGCCAGGGCGTGGCCACGAGCCTGCTCCAGCTCGCCAACGGCTACGCGACGCTCGCGAACGACGGGGTGGCCGTGGCCCCGCGCATCGTGCGGGGCACGGTCGGCGAGGATGGGCGGCTCACGCCCGCCGCGGATCCCACCGAACGGCGGGTCGTGTCCGACGAGACGGCCCAGCAGGTGCAACGGATGCTCGAGCGGGTCGTGTCGGGTGACGACGGGACCGGCCACCGTGCTGCCGTGGACGGGTACCGGGCCGCGGGCAAGACCGGGACGGCGCGGAAGCCGAGCCCAGACTCGCGCGGCTACTCCGGTGAGTACATCGCGACCTTCGTCGGGTTCGCCCCCGCCGAGGACCCCCAGCTCGTCGTGGCCGTCATGGTCGACGACCCCGGGCCGGTCTACTACGGCGGGTTGGTGGCGGCACCGGTGTTCTCCGAGGTCATGGGCACGGCCCTCGCCAGCCGCCGGGTCCTGCCGGACAGCGCCGGGACCTCGCTCGAGGAGGCCATGGCGGCGGCGCGGGCAGCCCGTCAGGCGGCCGAGGTCCAGGCCGCGGGACGAGCAGCGGACCCGGCGGACGACTGAGCCCCTGGGCGTCCGTGCGGGCGTCTCCGGGTGCGTGGGGAGGGCGGTCCCGGCCGTTACGCTCCGGCGGCCCACCTCGCACGATCCGTCACCGTTCTGCCCTCGTCTCCGCCCCGGAGTTCCCCGTGTCCGCCACCCTCTCCGCAGTCGCTGCGGCGCTCCCGCGCGCGGAGCTCCGCGGGGACGACGTCGAGGTCGTCGGTGCCACGCACGATTCCCGCCAGGTCGAGGCGGGGTGGCTGTTCTGCTGCATCGTGGGGTCCAGCACCGACGGTCACGACCACGCACCGGACGCGGTCCAGCGGGGCGCCGCGGCGCTGCTCGTCGAACGGCCGCTCGAGCTCGCCGTCCCGCAGATCGAGGTCCCGTCGGTCCGTGCCGCGGCCGGCCCCGCCGCGGCCGTCGTCCACGGACGGCCGAGCGAACACCTCACGGTCGTCGGCGTCACCGGGACCAACGGCAAGACGACCACCACCGCCCTCCTCGAGGGCGCGTTCGCGGCCGCCGGGCTCGGCACGGGCGTCATCGGGACCGTCGCGACCCGGATCCACGGTGAGACCGTGCCCGGCGTGCGCACCACCCCCGAGGGCCCCGATCTCCAGCGGCTGCTGCGGATCATGCACGAACGGGGCGTGGACGCCGTCGCCGCCGAGGTGTCTTCGCACGGGCTCGACCTCCACCGCGTCGACGGCACCCGGTTCGCCGTGGCCCTCTACACCAACCTCTCCCACGATCACCTCGACTTCCACGGGTCGATGGAGGCCTACCTGGCCGCCAAGGCACGCCTGTTCACCCCGGAGCTCGCCGATCGTGGCGTCGTGCACCTCGACGGGCCGTGGGGCCGACGGCTGCGGGACCTCTCCGAGGTCCCGATCATCACCTTCGGCGTGGACGATGACGCCGACCATCGGGTGATCGACGTCACCACCGGGACCGACGGCGGCCGCGCGGTCGTGCTCGGTCCCGACGGTCGACGCCTCGAGGTACGCACGACCCTGCTTGGCAGCTTCAACGTCCTGAACGCGGTCGGAGCGGTGCTGGCGGCGGAGGCCGCCGGCGTGCCCACCGACGCCGCCGTCGCTGGTGTCGCCGCCGCGACCGGCCCGCCCGGCCGCGTCGAGCGCATCGACGCCGGCCAACCGTTCACCGTGCTCGTCGACTACGCCCACACCCCGGACGCGCTCACGGCGCTGATCGAGGCGGTCCGCGACGTCCAGACCGCCGAGGGCCGCGTCCACGTCGTCATCGGGTGCGGTGGCGATCGTGACCGCGACAAGCGGCCAGCGATGGGCGCTGCGGCCGTGCGGGCCGACGTCGCCATCCTGACCTCCGACAACCCCCGTTCGGAGGACCCGGCGACCATCCTCGCCGCCGTCGAGGCCGGCGCCCGGGACGCGCTCGCTGCCGGCGCCGACGCGGAGCTCCACGTCGAACCCGACCGCCGCGACGCGATCGCGTCCGCGCTCGCCCGCGCTGCGCCCGGGGACGTCGTCCTCGTCGCCGGCAGGGGCCACGAGACCGGGCAGGAGCTCGCCGACCGGACGCTGCCGTTCGACGATCGCGACGTGGTCCGTGAGCTGCTCGCCGGCCGTGAGGTGCGCTCGTGATCCAGCTGACGCTCGCCGAGGTCGCCGACGCCACGGGTGGTCGCGTGGTCGGCGACCCCACCCGGACCGTCGACGCCATCGCCACGGATTCGCGGGACCTGCCGGGGGGCGCGCCGCTGTTCGTCGCCCTGCGTGGCGAGTCGGCGGACGGTCACCGCTACGTCGGCGACGTCCTCGATCGCGGAGCCGTTGCGCTCGTGGAGCAGGCCGGTGACCACGCGGGCGGCCTGGTCGTCGTCGACGACACCTGGCAGGCCATCCGTGACCTCGGCGCCCACGTGCGTCAGCGCGTCGCCCCGATCGCTGTGGCCGTCACCGGATCGGTCGGCAAGACGACGGTCAAGGACCTCACCGCGGCGGCGGTCAGCGCTGGTCGCAAGGTGTCGGCCTCCCGGGGCTCGTTCAACAACGAGCTGGGCGTCCCGCTCACCCTCCTCGGTCTCGACCACGGTGACGAGGTGCTGGTCGCCGAGATCGGCGCCCGCCACGTGGGCGACATCGCCGATCTCGCTGCACTCGTCGCCCCGGACGTCGCGATCGTCACCGCGGTCGCTGGTGTGCACCTCGAGGTCTTCGGCTCGATCGACGCCGTCGAACGCGCGAAACGGGAGCTGGTCGAGTCGCTCGGACCGGCCGGCATCGCGGTGCTGAACGGCGCGGACCCACGCGTCGCAGCGATGGCCAGCCACGCCCCCTCGGTCCTGACCGTCGGCTCCCCGGACGCCGACCTCACCGCGGCCGACGTGCGGCTCGACGGCTCGGCGCGTCCGATCTTCACCGCCCGGACCCCGTGGGGGGACACCGAGGTGCACGTGGGGGTCGCCGGTCGTCACCAGGTCGGCAACGCGTTGCTCGCGTTGGCCGTCGCCGGCCACCTCGGCGTCGACCTCGTCGCAGCCGCCGAGGGCATCGGCGGGGCGAGCGTCAGCCCCTGGCGTGGGGAGGTGACCCGCCGCGGAGGTCTGACGGTCTGCAACGACGCCTACAACGCCAACCCGACGTCGGTGCTCGCCGCCCTCGACACCTTGACCACCCTGGCTGCCGACGGGCGGTCGATCGCCGTGCTCGGCGAGATGGCCGAGATCGGTCCGACCAGCGCGGACGAGCACCGCCGCGTCGGCGGCGAACTCGCCGACCTCGCGGTGCAGCGCCTGGTCGTGGTGGGGGACGCTGCCGCTCCTCTCGCCGAGGGAGCGATCGATGCCGGCATGGACCCCGCAGCGGTCGCCCAGGTGACGGACGCCGCCGCTGCTGCCGACCACCTCGCCGGCGATCTGCGTTCCGGAGACGTCGTGCTCGTCAAGGCCTCACGGGTCGCAGGGCTCGAGGCGGTCGCCGCCCGCCTGCTCGACCCCGACACCCCGGAGGTCGCCGCCACGTGATCGCCATCCTGATCGCTGGAGCCGTCGCTGGCGGGCTCGCCCTCGTCGGTACGCCGCTCGTCATCGCCTACTTCCGCACGCGCGGGTTCGGGCAACCCATCCGAGAGGAGGGGCCCGAGAGCCACCGGTCGAAGGCCGGCACCCCGACCATGGGTGGGACGGCCATCGTGCTGGCTGCGGTGGTGGCCTACCTCGTCGCGCACATCGGGTCCGCCGACTTCACCTACACCGGCGCGCTGGTGCTCCTGACCATGGTGGGCATGGGCGTGGTCGGGTTCGCCGACGACTTCATCAAGCTGCGGCACCGGCGCAACCTCGGGCTGAACAAGACCACCAAGTTCACGGGTCAGGCCATCATCGCGGCCATCTTCGCCTTCGCCGGGCCGGCCTTCGGTGGCATCGAACAGAACGTCTCCGTCGTCGGGGACATCGCCTTCGACCTGCCCTCCTGGGCGTTCTTCGTGTGGGTGTTCCTGCTCCTGGCCGGCGCGTCCAACGCCGTCAACCTCACCGACGGTCTCGACGGTCTCGCGGCTGGATCCGGGTCGCTCATCTTCGGGGCGTTCACCCTCATCGCCTTCTGGATGTTCCGCAACCCGGCGGCCTACCCGTTCCTGTCGTCGGGCGAGGCCCTCGATATCGCGATCGTGCTCGCGGCAGCGACCGCAGCTTGCGCCGGCTTCCTGTGGCACAACGCGCCACCGGCCCGGATCTTCATGGGCGACACCGGGTCGCTCGCGCTCGGCGGCCTGCTCGCCGCGGTGGGGATCGCGACCGGCACGCAGGTGCTGCTGGTCCTGCTCGGCGGCCTGTACGTCCTCGAGACGCTGTCGGTGATCGCCCAGGTCGCGGTGTTCCGCACCACGGGCAACCGGTTGTTCCGCATGGCGCCGATCCACCACCACTTCGAGCTGCTCGGGTGGCAGGAGACCACGATCATCGTGCGGTTCTGGATCATCGCCGGTATCGGTGTGGTGACCGGGCTCGGCATCTTCTACGGCGAGTGGTGGAGCCGCTTCGGAGGTCTCGGGTGAGCGCCCCCACGACCACGACAGATCGATCCGCCCGGACCGGTCGGCTCGCTCGGCTGCGTTCCCGCTGGGAGCCGGGGCCGTGGAGCCGCGAGGCAACGGCGCTGACCGTGGTCATCGTTGTGCTCGCGCTCCTCGGGCTGGTGATGTCGTTCTCGGCGTCCTTCGTGGACGCCGCCGAGGACGGGGACCCGTTCGGGGTCTTCCGGCGACAGCTGGTCTGGCTGACCATCGGCATCCCGGCGTTCGCGCTCACCGCGAGCCTCGACCACCGGGTGTGGCGCCGGCTGGCGTGGCCGATGCTCGCGGCGTCCATCATCGGTCTGCTGCTGGTGCTGACCCCCGTCGGGGTGGAACGGTTCGGGTCCTCGCGGTGGCTCGGGTTCGGGCCGCTCGTGGTCCAGCCGACCGAGATCACCAAGCTGGCGCTCCTGCTGTGGCTCGCCGATGTGCTCGAACGAAAGCGTCCCCGCGACGGATCGCTGCAGCGCACCGACCACCTGCTCGTGCCTGCTATCCCCGTCTTCCTCGCGCTCAGCGTGCTCGTCCTGCTCCAGCCGGACCTCGGGACCACGGTGCTGCTCGGCCTCATCGTCGGGGCGGTGCTGTGGGTCGAGGGGCTCGCCGGACGCATCGTCGGGTCGCTGGTGGCCATCGCGGGACTGAGCGTGTCCGTCCTCGCCGTCGTCGAGCCCTACCGGTTCGCCCGCATCGCCGGATGGCTCCACCCCGAGGAGGACCCGCTCGGCAACGGCTACCAGCTGCTGCAGAGCCTGTACGCGATGGCCGACGGGGGGTGGTTCGGCCACGGCCTGGGCGCGTCCCGGGGCAAGTACAACTTCATCCCGAACCCCGAGACCGACTTCATCTTCGCGATCATCGGCGAGGAGCTCGGCCTGGTGGGCTCGCTCATCGTGGTCGCCATGTTCGTCGCCATCCTCCACCTCGGACTCAAGATCGCCTACCTCGCGCCGGATCCCTTCGCCCGCACCGTCGCCGCGGCGGTGACGGCGTGGATCGTCGGGCAGGCGTTCATCAACATCGGGACCGTCATCGGGCTGCTGCCCATCACCGGGGTGACCCTGCCGCTGGTGTCGGTCGGTGGGTCCTCGATGGTCTCCACGCTGGTCGCGCTCGGCATCCTCGTGGCCATCGCGCGACGCCCGGAGGTCCCCACCCGACGCTCCGGGCCCCGCCCGCTGGCTGCACCCACCGGAGGTCGTCCGTGACCCGTCGCGTCCTCGTCGCCGGTGGCGGTACCGCCGGGCACGTCTTCCCGGCGATCGCCGTCGCCCGCGCGCTGACCGTGCTCGCTCCCGACATCGAACCGGTCTTCGTCGGCGTCCCGGACCGCCTCGAAGCCGACCTCGTCCCCGCTGCCGGTTTCCGGCTCCACCACGTCGACGCGGTCCCGGTGCCACGCCGGCTGTCCCCGAAGCTGCTGAAGGTCCCGTCCGGGGTCCTCGCCTCCGTGCGCCGGTGCGAGCAGATCATCGACGACGAGGCAGCGATCGGGGTGGTCACCTTCGGTGGGTACGTGTCCTTCCCCGTCTCGTGGGCGGCCGCACGGCGCGACCTGCCCCTGGTCATCCACGAGCAGAACGCCGTGCCGGGCCTGGCGAACCGCGTGGCGTCGCGGTGGGCCGACCGCATCGCGGTCACCGTGCCCGGGTCGGCTGACCGGTTCCGCCGCGCCGAGCGGGCTGCGGTGACCGGGAACCCCGTCCGGAACGAGGTGCTCCAGCTCGACCGGGACGCCCGCCGCGCCGACGCGAGGATCCGGTTCGGCCTGGACCCGGACCTCCCGACGGTCCTGGTCTTCGGTGGCAGTCAGGGAGCGCGGCAGCTCAACCGAGCCATCGTCGGGGCGCAGCCGCTCTGGCGCGGCACGCGGATGCAGATCCTGCACGCGGCCGGTCACCGCCTGGTCGAGGAGACCGAGCAGGCTTGGGCCCGGGCTCGTGAGGAGGTCGACGGCGGCCCGCAGGTCCGCGTGCTCGACTTCATCGACGGCATGGCGGACGCCTACGCCGCGGCGGACGTCGTGGTCTGCCGAGCGGGCGCCACCTCCATCGCCGAGCTCACGGTGCTCGGGATCCCCGCGGTCCTCGTTCCCTACCCCCACGCGACGGGTGACCACCAGACCCGCAACGCCGAGGCGCTCGCGGCGGCGGGTGGCGCGTTCCTGATCCCCGACGACGAGATCGACCCTGCGTCGCTCGTCGCCGCCGTCGAGCCGCTGCTGACCGATCCCGAGCGTCACCGGACGGTCGCCGCCGCCGCCCGTTCCTTCGGACGGCCGGACGCGGCAGCGAACGTCGCTCGTCTGCTGCTCGACCTGCTCCCCACCGACACCCGCGACCCCGGAGCCGCCTCGTGACCCCCGCCCTGAGTGATCCTCGTCGTGTCCACCTCGTGGGCATCGGTGGCGCCGGCATGTCCGGGATCGCCCGGATCCTCCTGCAGCGTGGGCACACGGTGAGCGGCTCGGACCTCCGGGAGGGTCGCGCGCTCTCCGAGCTCCGTGCCCTCGGAGCCGCCGTGCACGTCGGCCACGATGCCGACCACCTCGGCGACGCCGAGATCGTGGTCACCTCGACCGCGGTCCCCGCGGACAACCCCGAGGTGGCCGCTGCCCGCAGCAGCGACCGTCAGGTGCTGCGTCGGGCCGAGATGCTCGCCGCTCTGATGGCTGACGAGCGTGCGATCCTGATCGCCGGCACCCACGGCAAGACGACGACCACCTCGATGGCCGTCGTCGCGATGCAGGCGGCTGGCCGCGATCCCTCGTTCGCGATCGGTGGCTCGCTCAACGAGTCGGGGACCAACGCCCACGCCGGCACCGACGGGGTGTTCGTCGCCGAGGCGGACGAGTCCGATCGCTCGTTCCTGGCCTATCGACCGGACCTCGCGGTGGTCACCAACCTCGAGCTCGACCACCCCGAACAGTTCGCGGACGTCGCGGACGTCGACGACAGCTTCGATGCCTTCCTGGAGCGTCGCACCTCCGGCGCGGTGGCGTGGTTGTGCCTCGACGACGCCGGCACCGGGCGGCTCGCGGAACGGCACGACAACGTGCGCACCTACGGCACCGATCCACGTGCCGACGTCTGGCTCGTGGTGGGCGACGACGGCACGCACCGGCTCCGCCACGACGGGGAGGAGCTCACCGACCTGCAGCTCGCGGTCCCCGGCCGGCACAACCTGCTGAACGCCGCCGCGGCCATCGCGGTGTGCCTCCAGCTCGGGATCGACCCGGTGGTCGCCTCGTCGGGGCTGACCCGGTTCACCGGCGCCGCCCGGCGCTACCAGCGTCTCGGGAGGGTCGCCGGCGTCGAGGTGGTCGACGACTACGCCCACCACCCGACCGAGCTGCGTGCCACGCTGGCGGCGGCCCGGGGCGACCAGCCTGGACGCGTCGTCCTCGTGGTGCAACCCCACCGCTACTCACGAACACAGGTGCTCGGCGCCGAGCTCGGTCGAGCGGCAGCGGGCGCGGACGTGGTCATCGTGACCGAGATCTACGCGTCGTCCGAGGCGCCGGTCCCAGGCGTCTCGGGACGGACCGTCGCCGACGCAGCGTCGGCTGCTGGTGCCAACGTGACCTACGTGCCGCACCTGACCGAGGTCGTCGACGCGCTCGTCGACATCGTCCGCGAGGGTGACCTCGTGCTCGTCACCGGCGCCGGTGACGTGACGCAGGTCGGCCCGGCCCTGCTCGCCCGGCTGGAGGGCGGCGCGTGACCGCGGTCGCGAGCTCCGACGGCGATCCCGTCGTCGCGACGCTCCGCTCCGCCGGGGTCGGCGAGGTGGCGCCCGGGTCGTCCCTGGCTGCGCTGACGACGCTGCGGGTCGGCGGCCCGGCGCGCGCGCTGGTGACCGCCGAGCGAGAGGCCGACCTGACCGCGGTCGCCGACGTCTGCCGCGACCACGACCTCCCCTGGCTCATCGTGGGCCGGGGCTCCAACCTCCTGATCGCCGACGCGGGGTGGCCGGGTATCGCCATCACGCTCGGCCGCGGGTTCCGTGGGGTCGACATCGATGGGGACCAGGCTCGCCTCGGTGCCGCCGAACCGCTGCCGACGGTCGCGGTGCGGCTCGCCGACGCGGGTCTCGGAGGCGCGGCCTGGGCGGTCGGGGTCCCGGGCACGGTCGGGGGCGCCGTACGGATGAACGCCGGCGCCCACGGCGGAGAGGTGTCGGACCACCTCGTCGAGGTCGACCTCGTCCGTCTCCGGACCGGCACCCGCGAGACGTGGCCGGTCGAGGCGTGCGGGCTGACCTACCGCCACAGCGACCTGCCGGACGACGCGGTGGTCGTCAGCGCGGAGTGGCGGCTCGCACCGGCCGACCGTGACACCGTTCGGGAACAGATCCGCGAGATCCGAGACTGGCGTCGCGAGCACCAGCCCCTGAACCGACCGAACTGCGGGTCGGTGTTCGCCAACCCACCGGGTGACTCCGCGGGTCGGCTCATCGAGGACGTCGGCGCCAAGGGGTTGCGCGTCGGGGGTGCCGAGGTCTCGACCAAGCACGCCAACTTCATCGTCACCAGCTCCGGGGCGACCGCCGCTGATGTCGCGGGTCTGATCGCGACCGTCCAGGACCGCGTCGAGAGCACCCACGGCATCCGGCTCCGCGCGGAGGTGGTCGTGGTCGGCGCGGTGGGGGCGGCTCCGTGACCTCGCCGCCGGTGGACACCGGCGCCGGTGGTCACATCGACGACCGGATCGCCGAACGCCGGCGTGAGGTGCGACGCGACCGCCAGCTCGCTCGCCGGCGCCGGACCTTCTGGATCGCCGGTGTCCTCGGGACCCTCCTCGTCCTGTTCGCGGTGGAGCGCAGCCCGCTGGTCGGGCTCGAATCGGTCGAGATCGTCGGTACCGACCGGTTGACGGTCGACGAGGTGCGGGAGGCGGCCGACCTCGAGCTCGGTACGTCGACGCTGCGCCTCTCGCTCGGAGCCGTCGAGGACCGTGTCGCCGCCCTCCCGTTGACCCGCGACGTCGACGCCCGCCGGCTCGACCCGCTCCGGGTGCGGATCACCGTCACCGAACGGATCCCGGTCCTCCAGGTTCGGGGTCGCGGGCAGGTCGCGCTCGTCGACCGCACCGGCCTGGTGATCGACGGTGGGCAGGTCGAGGGGCTCCCGATCGTCACCCTGCGGGACCGCCCTCCCGAGGTGGGGGGGCGGGGACCGGACCGCGGCCCGCTCGACGAGGCGGTGACGGCGTGGCGCGGGCTGTCGGGTCCCCTGCGCGCCGAGGTCGTCGGGTACGCCTCGGGTGGCGAGGGGGACCTCGACCTCGAGTTGCGGTCGGGGGTCACCGTCCGGTTCGGCCGCGCGGAACGGATCGACGAGAAGGTCCGTGCGCTCGGCGCCGTGCTCGAGGACGTGGGATCGACCGAGGTCAGCGCCATCGACGTGCGCGCACCTGCACGGCCCGTCGTGGTGCCCTGACCGACGGTCCCGCATCCGGTACCGGATCTGGAGAACCACGCCGCGGTTCGCAAGATCCTGGCTGTTCCGCGGCTCGGGTCGTTCCACGGTTCGGTCGTCCTGGACGTGGGTTCCCGACCGGGCCCGGTCGCACGGCCGGGCGCCGTGCTTGACCCTGCTCGACCGACACGTCTACCGTCCGCCCTCACGCCGAGGTTGACATAACTATAGACCTCTACTTGAGGTTCAGGGTTGCGACGACGGCGCGTCGCGAGCTCACGGGGATGTCCACCGACCCCGAGGCCGCGCGGAGCAACACCGGCAACAGACCCAGATCGACGAGCCCACGGACCGTGGTGCGCCGCTCCGGCGGCGGGAGGAAAGACCAGTGGCGGCGAGCCCCACCAACTACCTGGCCGTGATCAAGGTCGTCGGCATCGGCGGTGGCGGCGTGAACGCCGTCAACCGCATGATCGATGCGGGCCTGCGCGGCGTCGAGTTCATCGCGATCAACACCGACGCTCAGGCGCTGCTGATGTCCGACGCGGACGTCAAGCTCGACGTCGGTCGTGAGCTCACCCGTGGGCTCGGCGCTGGTGCCGACCCCGACCTCGGACGCAAGGCTGCCGACGACCACCGAGACGAGATCGTCGAGGTGCTCAAGGGCGCGGACATGGTGTTCGTGACCGCGGGCGAGGGTGGCGGCACCGGCACCGGTGGTGCCCCGATCGTCGCGCAGGTGGCCAAGGAGCTCGGCGCGCTGACCATCGGTGTCGTGACCCGCCCGTTCACCTTCGAGGGGCGGCGCCGCTCTCAGCAGGCCGAGACCGGCATCAGCCAGCTGAAGGACGAGGTCGACACCCTCATCGTCATCCCGAACGACCGGCTGCTGCAGATCGCCGACGGCGAGACCTCCGTGGTCGACGCCTTCGCGCTCGCCGACGAGGTGCTGCTGCAGGGAGTGCAGGGCATCACCGACCTGATCACGACGCCGGGCCTGATCAACCTCGACTTCGCCGACGTCCGCACCGTCATGCGGGACGCCGGCAGCGCGCTGATGGGCATCGGCAAGGCCCGCGGCGACTCCCGCGCGCTCGAGGCCGCCAAGCTCGCGATCAGCTCGCCGCTGCTCGAGGCCTCGATCGACGGGGCACGCGGGGTCCTGCTGATGCTCGCCGGTGGCTCGAACCTCGGCCTGTTCGAGGTCAACGAGGCCGCGGACGTCATCACCCAGGCCGCCCACCCGGACGCCAACATCATCTTCGGTGCGGTCATCGACGACTCGCTCGGCGACGAGGTCAAGGTCACCGTCATCGCCGCGGGCTTCGACGAGGCCGAGCCGCTCGAGCAGCAGGGCCAGTTCCTGCACCAGTCGGCCGCGCCGGCCCCCGGTTCGCTCGGGCTGCGGGACGACGAGGATGACGACGAGGATGAGGTCTTCCGCGCCGATCCGCCCCGAGGGTCCGGCAACGAACGCATCGTGGTCGACGCGACCGACGAGGGCGACGACGGGCTCGATGTCCCCTCCTTCCTGCGCTGACTTGGCGCCGCTGGTCCTGATCGTCGATCTCGGTCCGGGCGTCCGAGCGGCGGTCACGGGCCGGGACGCCGCTGCTCCAGCGACGGCGGTCGGCGTGCCGGGCAACCTCGGTCACCGACGGCCCCACCGGCCCGCTGACCTCGCGGCTGCGCGGCGCTCGGTCGGTGCGGCGACGGAGACCGACCCGACGGCGTGGCACCTGATGCGTCAGGTGCACGGCGCATCGGTCGCGGTGGTCGGCGCTGACACCCCGCCGGGTCAGGAGCTGCGCGACGTGGACGCGCTGGTGACCGCGGAGCCCGGCCGTGCGCTCGTGGTCCAGACGGCCGACTGCGTGCCCCTGCTGCTGGCTGGTCCCTCCACGGTCGCGGCGGTGCACGCCGGCCGGGTGGGCTTCGCGCTCGGTGTGGTGGACGCGACGCTGCGCGAACTCGCCCGGCTCGGCGACCCGCCCGAGCAGCTCCGTGCCGCCGTCGGTCCCGCGATCGGAGGCTGCTGCTACGAGGTGCCGGCCGAGATGCGCGACGAGGTCGCGAGCACCGCGCCCGAGGTCGCGGCCGAGACCTCGTGGGGGACCCCCGCGCTCGACCTGCCGGCGGGGGTCGTCGCAGCCCTGCGGGTGGCAGGGGTCCCCACGATCGAGCGGATCGGTGGGTGCACGCGGTGCGACCCGGGGGAGCGCTGGTTCAGCCACCGCGGCGATCCGGCCACGGGACGGCAGTTCGGCCTCATCGTCCGCGGATCGGCGGTGGCAGCGTGACCGAGCACCGGGTGGCCGAGCGGCTGGACGAGGTCCGGGCCCGCATCACCCGCGCCTGTGCGGACGCCGGTCGGTCCCCGGCGTCGGTCGCTCTCATCGCCGTGACCAAGACCCACCCGCCGGAGCTGGCAAGGGCCGCCGTCGCCGCGGGGGAGAGGGATCTGGGTGAGAACCGCATCGAGGAGCTCGTCGCGAAGGCACCGTTCGTCGGCGGGGCGCGTTGGCACCTCATCGGGCAGCTCCAGCGCCGCAAGGTCCGCGACGTCATCGGACGCCAGATCTTGGTCCACGCCCTCGACCGCCGCTCGCTCGCGGACGCGTTGTCGCGACGTGCAGCGGACGCGGGGGCGGTGCAGCGCGTCCTCGTCCAGGTCAACGTGGGCGACGACCCCCGGAAGGGCGGGTGCCAGGTCGACGACGCGCTCGACCTCGTCGCCTACGCTCGGGATCTGCCGCACCTGACCGTCGAGGGGCTGATGACCGTCCCGCCGTTACCACCGGACGGCACCGACGCCAACGCGGCGGCACGACCACACTTCGCCTCCCTGCGAGCCCTGCGCGACGACGCGCGGTCCCGGTTCGCGGAGGTGGCGCACCTGTCGATGGGCATGTCGGCCGACCTCGAGGCGGCCATCGCCGAGGGGGCCACCATGGTCCGCGTCGGCAGCGCGATCTTCGGCGAGCGGGGCGCCAGCCCGTGGCAGCCGTCGGACCACGACGCACCGACCCTCCCGCCGAGCGCACCGTCGCCGGCCGGGGTGGCGGTGGACACGGAGGAGCAGCGATGAGCAGCGGCCTGTGGTACCGGACCCTGGTCTACCTCGGCCTCAAGGAGGAACCCGAGGAGGGCTACGACGACCTGCCCGAGCGGGTCACCGACACGTCGCGGCGTGGCGACGCGGGGTACTGGGAACAGCGTCCCGCTCCCGAACCAGCCGCGGGCGGTCACGAGCGTTTCGATCCGGTCGGCGATCCCGACCTCGACCCCGACCGTCCCCGCAGCGTCGGTGGCGACTCCAACGTGCGACCGCTCCGTGTGGCCGACGCGGGGCACGCTCGTTCGCGAGGTGGCGTCCGGCTCGCCGTCGTCGAGGTCGGCAGGTTCGACGACGTCGAACAGGTCGGGTCGCGGTACCGGACCGGCCAGCCGGTGCTCTTCGACGTCAGCGGCGCCGACGGGGCCACCGCCCGTCGCGTGGTCGACTTCGTCTCCGGGCTCACCTACGCGCTCCGAGGCCGGATGACCAAGGTCGGGACCCGAGCGTTCCTGCTCGTCCCCGACGGCGTGTCGCTCCCGGACGATGAGGTCCGCCGTCTCACCACGCTCGGGTACCGCCTGCCGACGGGGAGCGACTCCTGATGGGAGCCGGCTACAACATCGCGACGGCGACCTTCCTCGCGCTCGCGGACGCGGTGTTCCTCTACACCCTGGTCATGCTCGCCTACGTCGTCTTCTCGTGGGTGCCGCGCCCCCCCGAGCCGCTCGTCCCGATCAGGCTCGGGAGCGCCGCGATGGTCGATCCGCTCCTGCGGCCGCTGCGCCGGATCATCCCGCCGTTGCGGCTCGGCGGCATCGCGCTCGACCTCAGCATCATCCTGCTCTTCATCGCAGCCAGCCTCACCCGCAACGTCCTGGCCCGGTTGGCGGCCGCGGCCGCGGGTTGATCCGTCCCCCTCGTGCCTCGGAGCGATCGGCGTGGACCTGAGCCCCGACGACATCGTCAGCTACCGCTTCAAGCAGTCGCTGCGCGGCTACGCGGTCGACGAGGTGGACGCGCTTCTCGACCGGCTCGCCGACCAGGTCGAGAACCAGCTCGCGGAGCTCGAGCAGCTACGCGACCGGGTCGCCGTCGCCGAGGAGATCGCCGATCGCACGCGACGGAACGAGGCGACCATCCAGCGGACCTTGGTCACGGCCCAGGAGGCGGCCGAGCGGAGCACGGCCGACGCCGCGACGCAGGCGGAACGGACCCTCGCGGAGGCGAACGAGGATGCCGATCGGATCCGTCGCGAGGCCGAGGAGGATGCCGCCCAGCGTCGCGATGGCGCCGACGACGAGGCGGCTCGGATCGTCGGCGAAGCGCAGCAGCTCGCCCGTCGCGAAGCTGAAGCGGCGCGCGCCCGGGTCGATGAGGCGGCGCGCCGCCACGCGGACGTGATCGCCAGGATCGCCGAACATCGTGACGCGCTGCGTCAGCACCTCGCGACCCTCGAGGAGCTGACCGAGAGCAGCCCGCTGGAACCGCGGCCCGATCTGGTGGCCGGTGAGCTGCCGACCGAGGGGACCGGCGGCGGCGCCGATGACCCCGGCGGACCGTTGCGCGTGCGCGTCAGCGACCACCGTCGGGGGCCGTCGCCGGCGTCACCTCCGCTAGGGTCACGCCCACGCGACGGGGGCTAGTCCCGCGCGCGCGTCACCCTCGAACGTTTCGGGCGTTCAGGTGGGGGCGCGAGGGAACGACCCGCGGAGACGCCGCGGGCACGGGAGCGCAAGGTTCACCGGTGATCTTCCTCAGCTTGGTGCTCGTCATCGTGGCAGCCGTCACGCTGGTCCTCGGCGTCTTCCAGGACGGCTTGGTGCTCATCTACGTGTCGATCGCGACCTGCGTCGCGGCGATGGCGGTCCTCGGCGCCGGCGTGCTCCTGCGCCGTCGTGAGGAGGCCAGCACGTCGCCGACCGGCTACGCCGGCGCGACGCCGGTCAGCGACGCGAGCGACGGTCGGATCGCCCGCACGCCGGCTCCGACCGCGCGAGACACGGCTGGTACGGCGCCCGCGACCGAGCGCACGGCCGTCGTCAAGAAGGTCGAGACCAGCCCGGCGGCGCGGGCGGACAGCCCCGGCGCCGGCGCTGCTGCAGGGACCGCCGGCGCCGCAGCCGGTGCAGCTGCTGGTTCGAGCTCCGCTTCGGCGCCACCGTCCCGTCCCGCCGCCAAGCGAGCGGTGGTGCGTCGCGCTCGCGTCGACGAGTCGGCCGCATCCACACCGGCGGCGGAGACGACGTCGGAAGTTGCGGGCTCGCCTCGCCCCGCGACACGTCCCGACGACGCGGCCTCGCCTGTCGCTCGGGTCACTGACCCGACGACCGAGCTCCCCGCGACGCCCCGGCCGACGGAGCAGACGTCGGCCGGCTCCGCACCCGCTGAGCCGACGGCACCGCCCGCGGCCGCGGTGAAGAAGGCCGCGGTGAAGAAGGCCACGGCGAAGAGAGCGACCGCGAAGAAGGCGACCGCGAAGAAGGCGACCGCGAAGAAGGCGACCGCGAAGAAGGCGGCGACGAAGCGGACGGCTGCGGCGGCCCCGGTCGAGAAGCCGGCCGTGAAGAAGGCGACCGCGGCGGCCCCGGTCGAGAAGGCGACGGCGAAGAAGGCCGCAACCAAGAAGGCCGCAACCAAGAAGGCCGCAACCAAGAAGGCCGCAACCAAGAAGGCGACGGCCACGAAGGCGACGGGCAAGAAGGCGACGGGCAGACGGAACGCCGACGCCCTGTCGGAGATCCGCGGTCTCGGGCCCGGCAAGCGCGACGCGCTCCTCGCCCGCTTCGGCTCGGTGGACGGCATCGCTGCCGCCAGCGTCGACGACATCAGCGCCATCCCCGGCATCGGCACGGGCCTGGCCGCGACCATCAAGCAGCAGCTCGGCTGACCTCGCTCCGTACCGACGACGCCCGGCCACGTGCCGGGTGTCGTCCGTTCCGGGCCCTCACGAGCGGGCGAGGGGCCGTCCCGCCCGCGCGACGGCGAGCTCGAGGAGCACCTGTCGTTCCTCATCGTGCGTCGGTCCGCCGGGTCGGTCCTGGAGCGCGGCGAGACGCGCGGCGAGACGCGCGACGGCGGCGTGCACGGCGTCGAACCGCCGCTTGGCAGCTCGATCGGGCAGCGAGCGACGCGTCGTCAGGAGGCGACGCCAGTCCGAGAACGCGATCAGCTCCCCGACCCGCAGCGCGTACCGCGTCGTGAGCGCCGGCACGTGGGTGACGAACCTGCGTGCTTCCCGTCGACGTGCGATGGCCAGTCCGGTCGCTGCCGCTGCGAAGAGCGCCACGACACCGAGCAACAGGATCGGGGCGACGACGGCCCGGTCACGTCGATCGCGACCACGGTCGTGGCGTTCCACGCCGCGTGAAGCGCGATGGCTCCGGTGGCTCCGGTGGCTCCGGTGGCTCCGGTGGCTCGGGCGGCGGACTCACGGCTTCGAGGGATAGCCGCGTGCGACGTCACGCGCGGCCCGCTCGAGCGGGTGGTCCCGGTAGCCGTAGCGGGCCGAGAGCCAGACGTAGGCGGGGAGCAGGAACGGGCCGAGCCGCTCGCTCTGCCGCACGTGCGCGACCTCGTGGCTCAGGAGCGCCGCCGAGGGCTGTCCGTGACGGGCGAGCACCACCTGGCCGATCGTGTTGGCGTCCGCTCCGACCATCGCGAGGGCGGCGCCGGAGGGTCCGCGGACCCCGGCGGCCACGAGACACCCGTGGACGGGATCCCACCGTGGGACGGCGCCGCCGAGCAGCCCGAGGACCACGCCTGCGGTCGTCAGCGGCGAGGCCCAGAGCGCGGCGGCGAACCGGCCGATCACCGTGGTCGGCCGCTGCGGACGCCAGGCGGCGAGCGCGCCGCCGACGCGACCCGGCTCACGGAGGGGATCGACCACGCTGGCGGCGGACGCGGGCGCCAGGTCGCCCCGACGGACCCGTGTCATCTCGGTGCGTTGCCGGACGACCCCGATGAAGCCGGCGGCCAGCGTCGCTGCGGCGGTGACGGTCAGCACCCCGCGCGTGGTGATCACGTCCGCACCCAGATACGGGCCTGACCGAGCGAACCGAGGTCGACCGGCACGGCGTCGCTCGCGGGCATCCGGTGGACGCTGGTGGCCAGCACCTCACGGGCGACCACGTCGTACCACCCACCGGCATCGAGGTCGGCGTCGAGCTCCTCGGGGGTGACCGCGACGACCAGCTCGATGCGGTCGTCGAGCGCGAGCCCGGTCGCCTTGCGCTGGTCGTTGACGGCGCGCACGAGCTCACGGGCGGCGCCCTCGACCTCGAGCTCCCGCGTCAGGGCGGTGTCGAGGGCGAAGGAGGTGCTGCCGTCCGCCGCGACCGCCCAGCCGGTCCGCGGCGTCTCCACCACCTCGACCATCTCACGCGTGACGGTCACGGCATCGCCCCCGACCTCGAGCTGTGCGTCCCCGGTCGTCTCGAGCGAGACCGCGAGCGCACCGGCCGCCTCCGGGCCCAGCACCTGGAGCGCCTTCGCGACCTCGGGGGCGCGCTTCTGGAAGGCCGGTCCGAGCGCCCGGAAGTTCGGCTTGACCGACCGCTCGACGAGGTCGCCGGTGCCGTCCGACAGCTCGATGGCCTTCACGTTGAGCTCATCGGCGACCTCCGACAGCAGCTCGGCGAGAGCCGCGCGTTCGTCGGGTGGCACGGTCACCAGCGCACGCGCCAGCGGCTGGCGCACCTTGACGGCGCTGTCGGTCCGCGCCTGGCGGCCGAGCTCGACCACCCGCCGGGTCGTGGTCATCGCCGCTCGCAACGGCTCGTCGCGCCACTCGGCGGCGGCCACGGGGAAGTCGGCGAGGTGGACCGATGCGGGTGCGTCAGGATCCTGCGACACGACCAGGTCCTGCCACAGCTGATCGGCCAGGAACGGTGTGAACGGTGCGAGGAGCTTCGACAGGGTGACGAGGCAGGTGTGGAGGGTCGCGTAGGCGGCCAGCTTGTCCGGCTGGTCCTCACCCGAGGCCTTCCAGAACCGGCGGCGACCCCGTCGCACGTACCAGTTCGACAGGTCGTCCACGAAGCGCTCGAGCCGGCGCGTGGAGGTGGACACGTCGAACCGCTCCAGCGACGCGTCGACGGTGTCGACCAGGTCGGCGAGCTCAGCGAGCACCCACCGGTCCGACGCCGGCCGGTCCGCGACGTCCGGGACCGCCGGGTCCGACAGATCGATGCCGTCGAGCCGGGCGTAGGTGGTGAAGAAGACGTGGGTGTTCCACAGCGTCAGCAGGAACCGCCGCACGATGTCCTCGAGCAGCTGGTGCCCGACGCGCCGTGACAGCCACGGGCTGCCCTCGGCCATCATCAGCCAGCGCAGCGCGTCCGCGCCGTGGCGCTCGATCAGCTCCCAGGGGTCGATGATGTTGCCCGCGGACTTCGACATCTTGCGCCCGTCCTCGTCCACGATGTGGCCGAGGCACACGCACGCCCGGTACGAGCTGTCACCGAACAGCAGGGTGGATTCCGCCAGCAGCGTGTAGAACCAGCCGCGCGTCTGGTCGATCGCTTCGCAGATGTAGTCGGCGGGGTAGTGGCGCTGGAACTCCTCGACGCCGGTGTGCGGGTAGCCCCACTGGGCGTAGGGCATGGCGCCCGAGTCGAACCACGCGTCGGCGACGTCCGGCACCCGGTGCGCCGTCGCACCGCAGTTCTCGCAGGGCACCGTCACGTCGTCGACGTACGGCCGGTGTGGGTCGAGCTCGCTGTGGTCCGCACCGGTCAGCTCCGAGAGGTGCGCACGTGAGGACACGACCGTGACGTGGTCGCAGTCGTCACACCGCCAGAACGGCAGCGGGGTGCCCCAGTACCGATCGCGGGAGAGCGCCCAGTCGACGTTGTTCTCGAGCCACTTGCCGAAGCGGCCGTCGCGGATGTGTTCGGGGTGCCAGTCGATGGTCGCGTTGTTGGCCAGCAGCTGGTCGCGCACGGCGGTCGTGCGGATGTACCACGAGGGCTTGGCCCAGTAGATGAGCGGCCGCTTGCAGCGCCAACAGAACGGGTAGGTGTGGGTGTAGCTCGCCGCACGCAGCAGCAGGCCGCGCTCGTCGAGGTCGGCCTGGATCGCCTCATCGGCGTCCTTGACGAAGAGGCCCTCCCACGGGCCGGTGGTGAAGCGCGCGTCGGGCCCCACCGGGTTGACGATCGGTAGCCCCTCGCGTCGACCCACGGCCATGTCGTCGGCACCGAAGGCGGGAGCGAGGTGGACGATGCCGGACCCGTCGGTGGTGGTCACGAAGTCGGCCGCGAGCACGAACCGCCAGTCGGCACCGGCGTCCGGGGGCTGGGCCCAGTCGTACGGCGCGCGGTAGTGCAGGCCGATGAGCTGGTCGGCGGTGAGCTCCTCGACCACCTCGGCGTCGTCGCCGAGGACGGTCTCGACCAGGTCTCGGGCGAGGATCAGCTCGTCGTCCGAACCCGCCTCGCGGGCGATGGCGTACACGACTTCCGGCCCGACGGCGCAGGCGGTGTTCGAGGGCAGGGTCCAGGGTGTGGTGGTCCAGACCACCAGGCTCGCGCCGCGTTCGGCGAGCGGACCCTCGGTCACGGGGAAGCGCACGTGGACGGAGGGGTCGTCGGTCTCGGCGTAGCCCTGGGCGACCTCGGCGTCGGACAGCGCGGTCCCGCAGCGGCCGCAGTAGGGGGCGACCCGGAAGTCCTCGAAGATCAGGTCGCGGTCCCACAGCTGCGACAGACCCCACCACAGCGAGTCGACGTACTCGGGGTCCATCGTGCGGTACGCGTCGTCCATGTCGACCCAGAACGCGATGCGTTCGGTGAGCTCCTCGAAGGCGCCGACGTAGCGTCCGACCGATTCGCGGCACCGTTCGTTGAACGCCTCGATGCCGTACGTCTCGATGTCGGTCTTCGAGTCGAGCCCGAGCTCCTTCTCGACCTCGAGCTCGACGGGCAGGCCGTGGCAGTCCCAGCCACCCTTGCGGCGGACCGATGCGCCCTTCATCGTCCGGTACCGCGGGAAGACGTCCTTGAAGACCCGCGCCTCGACGTGGTGGGTGCCGGGTCGGCCGTTGGCGGTCGGCGGGCCCTCGTAGAAGGTCCACACGGGGCCGTCGGCACGCTGCTCGACCGAGGTGGCGAACACATCGAGCTCGGCCCACCGCTCGAGCAGGTGGCGTTCGATAGCCGGCAGATCCGGCCTACCGGTCACCTCGGGCCAGCTGGTCGGCGTCACGGGGGAGTGGTCGCTCATCGCTGCGTGCCTCACGTCGGTGCCGTCCACCCGGGACGGCACGGGGTGCGTGCCGGTGTCCCGAGGGACGACGCCGGTCGGCGCCGCGGTCCCACCCTCGTTGGCGCCGGGCGTGGAGGCCCGTGCACCCGCTCGTCGCTTCCGCCGGGTCGCCCCGGCCGGCCCGCGTGTCGTGCGGGCGCCGTCCCGGTCTCCGCACCCGTGTGGCTCCGCGGGTGGTCTCGACCGGGCCGATCGGAGGTGATGTGCGCACCGCGGTCCACCGCCGGCTCACACCATCCCGGCTCGCTCGTGGTGGACGGGTCGGGTGCGCCGCGTCCTCGTCGGTTCGTTCGCCCAGGTTCGGGCGGTCGCTGCGACCCGGCAGCCTACCGCCGCCCCCGCCTGCCGGCGCAGGAGTCCGGCCGCGCGAGCGCGCCGCTGCTACCTTCCGCCGGCCACGCGCCCGCCTGATCCGGTCGGAAGCTCTCACGATGGCCAGGAAGCTCACCAAGAAGCAGTCGAAGACCCTCGAGCAGGCTCTGGTCGACGAGCGTGCCGAGCTCCTCGACCAGGTCGCCGACCTCCAGGCCGATGCCGGGGTCGACCGCTGGCGTGGGGACGCCTCCGGCGACGATCCGGCCGACCGAGGGACGGCGACCTCCGAGCGGGAGACCGCGGCGACGCTCTCCGACCACGCCCGCCGTCTCATGGGCGAGATCGACGAAGCCCTGCGACGGATCGAGGCCGGGACCTACGGTGTGTGCACCCGGTGCGGCGAGAACATCGGGTTCGATCGACTCGAGGCTGTCCCTGCCGCTGCGCTGTGCTTGGACTGCAAGCGCCGCGACGAGTCGGGACGCTGACCCTCCGTGACCCCTGACCCCGCGGCGATGCCCCCGGCTCGCCACCCCCTCGCCGTACCCGTCGTGACGCTGCTCGCGGCTGCCGGTGTGATCCTCGACCAGGCCACCAAGCTGGTGGCCGAACGCATCCTCGACCCCGGGGTGTTCGTCCCCCTGCTCGGGGACGGGGTCGGGTGGCAACTGATCGGCAACCCCGGTGCCGCCTTCGGGATGCCGGTCCCTGCCCCGCTGTTCCTGGTCGTGACCGCGCTGGTCGTCTTCATCGTCGTCCGCAGCTTGCGCACGACCGCCTCGCTGCTCCAGGCGTCCGCCTACGGGCTCCTGCTCGCCGGCGCCGTCGGCAACCTGATCGATCGCGTGCTGCGCGCCGGCGAGGGGTTCCTGTCGGGCGAGGTCGTCGACTTCGTGGCCTGGGGCAGCTTCCCGCGGTTCAACGTCGCCGACTCGTGGATCACCGTCGGGTTCGCGTTGCTCGTGATCGCGCTGCTGATCGAGGATCGCCGGGTCGCCGCTGCGGAACGCGCAGCCGCCGAGGCCGATGCAGCGTCGGCGTCGACCGCCGATGGCACGGCGGAAGCTCACCGGACCGAGGGAACATGAACGACACCGGCGCGACCGACCACCCCGTCACCTCTGACGACGCTGGCGCCCGGCTCGACGTCGTCCTCGCCCGCCTCCTCGACGAGCCACGCTCGCGGGCCGCGGCTCGCATCGACGCCGGTGCGGTCACCATCGCAGGCGCCGTCGTGCGACGCAGCCACCGCGTGAGCGAGGGCGAGCGGATCGTGGTCGCGGCCGACGAGGTCGGGCCGGTCGTCGATGCGCCACCGTTGCCCCCCGTCCGCTACCGCGACGAGCACCTGGTCGTGCTCGCCAAGCCCCCGGGTCTCGTCGTCCACCCGGGCCCGGGCCACGCCGCCGGGACGCTGGTGGATGCGCTCGCGGCGGCCGGTGTCCCGCTGGCGCCCGCCGGCGGCGAGGGCCGGCCCGGGATCGTGCACCGGCTCGATCGGGACACCTCGGGGTTGCTGGTGGTCGCATCCACCGACGAGGTCCACGCCGCGCTCGTCGAGGCGCTCCGCCGCCGACAGGTCGTGCGCCGCTACCTCGCGCTGGTCGATGGGGTGCCGGCGTCACCCGTCGGGCGGATCGAGGCGCCGATCGGTCGGGATCCCGACCACCGTCGTCGTTTCGCGACGGTGCCCAGCGGCAAGGATGCGGCGACGAGGTACACCACCATCGTTTCCGGGATGATCGGTGAACGACCGGTGTCCCTGCTCGCGTGCCGGCTCGAGTCCGGTCGGACCCACCAGATCCGCGTCCACCTGACGGCGATCGGCCACCCGGTCCTCGGCGATCCGGTCTACGGCTCGCGGCCGACGGTCGCCGCGGCCCTCGGCCTCGAACGTCCGGCCCTCCACGCGGGCCGGCTGGCGTTCGCTCACCCCGTCACCGGCGCGGGCATCGACGTGTCCGAACCGCTGCCGGACGATCTGACCGCCGCGTTGCAGCGAGCGGGGATCGATCCGCCCGACGTCGCGCAGGTCCTGGCCGACCCGGACGAGGGCTGACGGTCAGTCCTCGCGCGCGCCGCGCCGCGACGTGACGGCGTAGGCGATCCGTCCGACGATCAGCAGGGCGACGCCGCCGAACACCGACGGTCGCGGCAGGGACAGGGCGAGCACCACGCAGCCGACGACCCCGAACGCGGCGAGCCACCGCGGCCACCGCAGCTCGTGGTCGGCGAGGCGGAGAGCCGACAGGTTCGCGATCGCGTAGTAGGCCAGGACCGAGAACGAGCTGAAGCCGATGGCGCCGCGGAGGTCGGCCACCAGGACGACCACGGCGACGGTCGCACCGACCGCGAGCTGCGCCACGTGGGGAACACGTCGCTCGGGATGCACGCGGGCCAGCGGTCGGGGCAGGTGACCGTCCCGGGCCATGGCCAGGCTGGTGCGAGCCACACCCGCGAGGAGCGACAGCAGGACCCCGGCAGCGGCAGCGGCAGCGCCCACCCGGACCACGCCGGCGAGCTCCGGCAGCCGGCCCGCGGCGACCGCCACGGCGAGCGGCGCGTCGGCAGCGGCAAGAACGTCGGCGCCGACCGCGCTGACGGCGGCGACCGTCACCAGCACGTACGTCAGCAGCGCGGCCCCGAGCGCGAGCGGCACGGCCCGGGGGATGGTCGTGGCGGGGTCACGCACCTCCTCGCCGAGGGTGGCGATCCGTGCGTACCCGGCGAAGGCGAAGAACAGCAGCCCCGCCGCCTCCAGCACGTTGCCCGGCGTCGGAGCGGGTCCCTCGGTCAGCCGGCCGAGATCGGCGCTTGGCGCGGTGCCCGACGCCACGACGACGACCAGCAGGCTCAGGAGCACGATGGCGAGGCCGACCCGCATCGCGGTCGCGGTGCGCTGCACCCCGCGCGCATCGAGCAGGGTCAGGGCCACGACGGCGGCGAGGGCGAGCGGACGCGCGATAGACGGCGCGACGTAGGCGCCGAAGGTCAGCGCCATCGCGGCGCAGCTGGCGGTCTTGCCGACCACGAACCCCCAGCCGGCGAGGTGCCCCCAGGCCGGGCCGAGGCGCTCCCGTCCGTAGACGTAGGTGCCCCCTGCGGCCGGGTGGACCGCCGCCAGCTCGGCCGACGACGTCGCGTTCGCGTACGCGACGGAACCCGCCACGAGCAGGCCGAGCAGCAGCGCCGGCGCACCACCGACGGCGGCGGCGCCGACGGCAGCGAAGACGCCGGCGCCCACCATCGCACCGAGCCCGACGACGACGGCATCGCCGACACCGAACGCGCGTCGAAGCTCCGGTTCGCTCACGGTCCGCCCGTCGTCGGTCGGTCAGGTCGCCGAACCGCGCCGGCGTGGTCCACCTCGCCGTCTCGATGCCTCGGCGGGACCGGGGTGGAGCAGGCACGAGGCTAGCATCCGCTCCGCCGAGTCCCGCCGTCCGAGGAGCACCCGCGTGCGCACGTCTGACGTCGTGCGCCCGTGGTGGGCGCGGCTGTCCTCGTGGGAGGACGAGCACCTGCCGGGCCCCGTCCGGAAGCTGGTCGCGCACCCGACCGCCGTGGCCTTGCTGGCCGCGGTCGTGGTCGTGGCGGCCGCCTCCGTGCACCTGACCCGCTACCCGACCGAGCCGGTCGCATCGACGGACGGGGAGGTCGTCGCGGTCGACCAGGTCGACCAGATCGGGCCGTCGGTCGGCGCCGATCTCGACGCGTACATCGACGAACGGCACGAGGTGCTGGCGTCGCTGCCCGAGGAACCGACCCGGGCGGTGGTGTCCTTCGAGGGTCTCGTCGGGGTAGATGACCTGGCCCTCGTCGGCGAGGTCACCATCGAACGCCTGCAGCTGTGGGTGCCCGGCCTGCTCGAACCGGTCGAGGTCGCCGCGGGTGCCGACGCTCCGGAGCAGGCGCGCGAGCTGATCGCGGACTCGCGTGAGGACGTCGACGCCGAGCTGGCCGAGCTGGAAGGTCTGCTCGAGGAGGACCTCGGCGATCCGGCGTTCGAGCAGGACTACGTCGACCGCCTGGCGGAGCTCGAGCAGGCCCGCGACCTCGCCGACGAGGGCGCCGTCGTCTTCGCAGCGATCGTCGTGGCACCGACCTCGTTCCTGCAGATGTTGGTCGACGACCCCGCCGTGCGGGCGGTCGACCCCGGCGGAGCGGCGAACGCGACCAGCCGCAGCCGTTTCCGGGGCATCCTGCCGACCGATCGGCAGCGTGCGTCGGTCGGGTTCGCGATGTGACCCGCCGGGCACCCGGCGCCGCTCCCCGCCCGTGGGCGCCCGCCCGTCACCCACCTCCTCGCAGCCTCGGCGGTGGCTGCTAGCCTCCCGAACCACAGGCGTGTGGTTCTTCCCCGGCACACGCCTCGAGGTCGCCCCGGTCGGCGGCCGACGCGGTTCCGGTGCTCTCGCGCCCCCGCTCGGCGCCCCGGGAGCACCGACGTCGCGGTCCGCCGTGGCGATGACGATGGCGAACGCGTGCGCCCCGGAGCGGGGCGCCAGGGGAGGCCCGGATGAACGGTAGCAACGACGGTTTCGTCCACCTGCACGTCCACACCGAGTACTCGATGCTGGACGGGGCCTCCCGGATCGACGATCTCGTCGAGCACGTCGCCCGTGACGGACAACCCGGCGTCGCGATCACCGATCACGGCAACCTCTTCGGCCTCGTCGAGTTCCACAACGCCGGTCGCAAGGCGGGGATCAACCCGATCCTCGGTTCCGAGCTGTACCAGGCCATCGGCTCCCGTCGCGACCAGCAGCTCGGTGGTTCCACCGGCAAGGACCGCTACTACCACCTGACGGTCCTGGCCCAGAACGATGCGGGGTACCGCAACCTGATCGGTCTCTCCACCCGGGCCTACCTCGAGAGCTACTGGTACAAGCCGCGGGTCGACCTCGAGCTGCTCGAGGAGCACGCCGACGGGCTCGTGGTCCTCTCTGGCTGCCTCGGTTCCGAGGTCAACCAGAACCTGCTGAAGGGCGACGAGGCGGCGGCGAAGCGGACGCTGTCGGACTTCAAGGACGTCTTCGGTCCCGAGCGTTACTTCGTCGAACTGCAGGACCACGGCATCCCCGAACAGCGCACGACCTGGCCGCAGCTCGAGAAGCTCGCGGCCGAGTTGGGCCTGCGGACCGTCATCACCAACGACTCGCACTACACCGAGGCCTCGGACGCCGAAGCCCACGACGTCCTGCTGTGCATCCAGACCGGCGCGAAGATCTCCGACGCCGATCGGTTCAAGTTCTCCGGCAACGACTTCTACGTGAAGACCGCCCGCGAGATGCGCGAACAGTTCCGTGACTTCGGTCCGGCGCTCGACGCGACGCTCGACATCGCGCAGATGTGTGACGTCGAGATCGAGTTCGACCTCGACCTGCTGCCCGCCTTCCCCTGCCCCGACGGGATGACCGAGGCCGAGTTCCTGCGCCACAAGGTCCTCGAGGGCGCGCGCAGGCTCTACGGCACCCCGATCCCCGACGCCGTGCAGGAGCGCATCGACTACGAGCTGCGCGTCGTCGGCGACATGGGCTTCCCCGCCTACTTCCTCATCGTCGCCGACCTCTGCGAGCACGCCAGGTCGGTCGGCATCCGGGTCGGACCAGGCCGTGGATCCGCCGGTGGATCCGTCGTCGCCTACTGCACCGACATCACCCGGGTCGACCCCATCAAGCACGGGCTGATCTTCGAGCGGTTCCTGAACCCCGCCCGCATCCAGATGCCGGACATCGACATCGATTTCGACGACCGTCGGCGCGGCGAGATGATCCGCTACGCCGCCGACCGCTACGGGGCCGATCACGTCGCCCAGGTCATCACCTTCGGGACCATCAAGGCCAAGTCCGCGATCCGCGATGCTGCCCGCGTGCTCGACGAACCGTTCTCGGTCGGGGACACGCTCGCCAAGATGATGCCGCCGCCGGCGCAGGGCAAGGAGTTCCCCCTCGCCAAGGCCTACGAGATGTCGACCGAGCTGCGGGCTGCCCGTGAGGACCCCGGCTACGCCAAGGTGCTCGAGACCGCCGAGAAGCTCGAGGGCCTCAAGCGCCAGCACGGCATCCACGCCGCCGCCGTCATCATCGGTGCTCGGCCGCTGACCGAGACTCTCCCGCTGCTGCGCACCGAGGACGGCTCGGTGGTCACCCAGTGGGAGATGAACGCCGCCGAGGCGTTGGGCCTGCTGAAGATGGACTTCCTGGGCCTGCGCAACCTCACCGTCCTCTCCGATGCCGAACGCCACGTGCGCGACAACCGTGGGGTCAGCGTCGACCTCGACGATCCGATCTTCCTCGGCGACATGGACGACCCGACCACCTACGAGATGCTCGGTACGGGCTACACGCTCGGGGTCTTCCAGCTCGACTCGACCGGGATGCAGGCGCTCGTCCGCAAGCTCAAGCCGACCCGGTTCGAGGACATCTCGGCGCTGCTGGCCCTCTACCGCCCGGGTCCGCTGTCGATGAACATGCACGTGGCCTACGCCGACCGCAAGAACGGCCACGAGGCGGTCACCTACGACCACGCTGATCTGGAGGCGGTGCTCGGCGACACCTACGGCGTGATCGTCTACCAAGAGCAGATCATGAAGATCGCCACCGACATGGCGGGCTTCACCATGTCGGACGCCGATGGCCTGCGGAAGGCGGTCGGGAAGAAGAAGCGCGACCTGATGGAGTCCTTCAAGGACCAGTTCATCGCCGGTGGCGTCGACCGCGGGTACGAGAGATCGCTCATGACCCAGCAGTGGGACATGATCGAGAAGTTCGCCGAGTACGGCTTCAACAAGTCGCACACGGTCGCCTACGGCGTGGTCAGCTACCAGACCGCCTACCTGAAGGCCCACTACCCGACCGAGTACATGGCGGCGCTGCTCACCTCGGTCAAGAACCACAAGGACAACAAGCCGCTCTACCTCAACGAGTGTCGCCGCCTCGGCATCCCCGTCCTGCCGCCCGACGTGAACGAGTCCGACGCCGACTTCACCCCCCGCGGCGACGAGATCCTGTTCGGCCTGTCGGCCGTCCGCGGCGTCGGCGAGGGCATCGTGGAACAGATCGTGGCCGCCCGGCGCCAGCACGGTCGCTTCACCGACTTCCGTGACTTCTGCGCCAAGGTCGACGGTGGCGTGCTCAACAAACGCACGCTCGAGAACCTCGTCCTCGCCGGCGCGTTCCGCTCGCTCGGCCACACCCGCAGGGGCCTCTTCGGTGCCTACGAACCGCTCGTCGACGCGGCCCTGACCCGCAAGAAGGCCGAAGCGGCGGGCCAGTTCTCGCTGTTCGACGGTCTCGCGGGTGACGACGGTCAGGACGACGGCGGCCTCGACGTCGACGACGGGCCGGTGATCACCGACGAGGAGTACGACAAGGCCGATCTGCTCCGCCACGAGCGGGAGATGCTCGGCCTCTACGTCTCGGATCACCCGCTGTTCGGCACCGAACGCGTCCTCGAGCGGGTCACCGACGCGACCTGCCTGAGCCTGCGCGAGAAGGACGACGGCGCGTCGATCACCGTCGGCGGCGTCCTCACCGGCCTGCAGAAGAAGTTCACCAAGAAGGGTGACACCTACCTCGTCGCCACCCTCGAGGACCTGTCCGGCAACGTCGAGGTCACCTTCTGGCCCCAGACCTACCGCGCTGCCCACGAGGTGCTCGTCGAGGACTCGGTCCTGATCATCACCGGCAAGGTCGAGAAGCGCGACGAGGCGGTCAAGGTCCTCGCGAACCGTGTCTCCGCCCCCGACCTGTCCGAAGCGCTCGGCTCACCGATCGTCGTCACCTTCGCCGCCGAGCAGTGCACCGCGGACGCCATCCGCCGGCTCAAGGGTGTCCTGGCCGAGCACACGGGCGTCGTCCCGGTCCACCTGCGGCTGCGTGACCCGGACGGTTCCGTCCGGCTGTTCAAGCTCGGCGACGACCTCCGTGTCGAACGTCGCCCCGGCCTGTTCGGTCAGATCAAGGAGAACTTCGGTCCGGACGCCATCGACGACGAGGTGGGGGGCCGCACCTTCGGCGAGGACCGCGACGAACCGGCCTGGAAGCGCAAGCGCGAACCCGCGATGACCTGAGCCCGTGGGGGGCGTTCGTGACGGAACCTGGGCCGCAGCCCAGGGAGTTGCGTGGGGGTCGGTGCACGCGGCCGTGGATGTGCAACGACCTGGGCCGCAGCCCAGGGAGTTGCGTGGGGTCGGTGGTTGGTTCGCCCGAGCTGCTCGTAGGCTCGTCACCCCGCACCGAGGAGCTCCCGTGGTCGTCCGGTCCGTCCTGCTCTACCTCGCCGCTGGTCTGGCCGAGCTCGGGGGAGCGTGGCTGGTCTGGCAGGGGGTGCGGGAGCGCGGTTCGATCGGGCTCGCGCTGCTCGGGGGTCTCGTGCTGTTCGGGTACGGCGCGCTCATCGCGCTGCAGCCGGCCGCGGACTTCGGTCGGATCATGGCGGCCTACGGCGGGCTGTTCATCGTCGCCGCTCTGGTGTGGGGTCGGGTGGTGGACGGGTTCCAGCCGGACCGGTTCGACCTGCTCGGCGCCGCCATCTGTCTGGTCGGCGGTGCCGTGATCATCTACGCCCCGCGCGCTGCGGGAGCCTGACGCTTCGACCGATCGACCGCGGCGCTCAGCGGCGGTGGTGCGCCGTCACCCACGTCGCGTCGAGGACCTCGCCGAACTCCAGGCCGACCTCGGCGAGCACCACGTCGAGCGCGTCATCGTCGAGCAGTTCGGCCTCGAAGGTCTGCGCCCAGGAAGCCGCCGTGAACGCCATCGTTGAGGTCGCCCGGATCTGGCTCCCGCGACGCTCGTGGACCTCGAGGGTGATCGTCAGTGGTCCACGGTCCGTGGCCACCACCTGGCGGCGTGTACCCACCTCGTAGACGCCGGGGGCCGGATCGTGCCGTTGCAGGTACGCGGTCCCGCCCGCATCGAGGTGGGACACGATCGCGGCGAGGAACGCCCGGCGCAGGTGGCGGTCCGCGACGTTCACGAGCCGGCTGGCGAGCACGACCGCGCCGAACCGTCGGCTGAGGTCCAGCGAACGGAGGTCGGCCTCCACGGCGGTCACCTCGTCCGACAGGTGCGCGAGCATCGCCAGCGACTCGTCCACCCCCCAGACATCCCGCCCGGGTCGTGCGAGGACGTTCACGAGCCGGCCGACCCCACACCCGAGGTCCAGCACGGACGCCTGCGGATCGAGGTGGTCGAGCACGGCGGTGAACGCCGGCTCGGCGGGGAGCGTGAGGTAGACGGCCACGGGGGAGCCGTCCGGTGCGACCTCCTGGTCGTGCACAGCGGTCCCGTCGCTCGTGGAGCGCGAGCCTGTCACACGCCTCGGAGCGGTGGAGCGGACGGTCGCAGCGGTACGCTCGGGGCCCGAACGCGGCACGTCGACGGTTCCGTACGGGATGCCGTCCGCACACGCTCGCCGCCCTCCACCGACCGCCGGGGGACCACCCGTGGCCCGTCTGACCGTCCTCGACCTGCGAGGCGACCGCTCCGACCCGCGCGACCGCATCCCGCGGCCGCGGGACCAGGTCGCGGCCGCGACCGATGTGGTCCGGGACATCCTCGCTGCCGTTCGGGAACGCGGTGACGACGAGGTGCGCGCCCTCACCTCCCGCTTCGACCGGGTCGAGCTCGACGACCTCCGGGTCCCGCAGGCGGCGCTCGATGCGGCGCTCGAGGACCTCGACCCGGACCTGCGCGCCGCGATCGACCGCGCGGTGGACCAGGTGCGGTGGTTCCACGAGAAGGCGGCTCCCACCGACTGGGAGGAGACCCGCGACGGGGTGCGGATGGGGCAGTGGCACCGTCCCATCCAGCGCGTCGGTGTGTACATCCCGGGGGGCAAGGCCGCCTACCCGTCGACGGTGATCATGACGGTCGTCCCCGCGCAGGTCGCGGGGGTCGGCGAGGTGGTGCTGTGCGTGCCGCCGACGGGTGACGGCGGCGTGCCGGACCGGACCGTGCTGGCCACGGCCTCGCTGCTCGGCGTCGGCCACGTGTTCTCGATCGGCGGCGCGCAGGCCATCGCCGCCATGGCCTACGGCACCGACAGCGTCCCGGCGTGCGACAAGATCGTCGGTCCCGGCAACGTCTACGTGGCGCTCGCCAAGGCGCAGGTCCAAGCCGAAGGCGTCTGCGGGATCGACTCGATCGCCGGTCCGACCGAGATCGCCATCGTCGCCGACCGCACCGCGGATCCGAGGGTCGTCGCTGCCGACCTGGTCTCGCAGGCCGAGCACGACGAGCTCGCCAGCGCGATCCTCATCACGGCCGACGAGGACCTCGTCGCTCCCGTCGAGGCCGCGCTCGAGGACGAGGTGGCGGCCACCAAGCACCGCCAGCGCATCGAGGCGTCGTTGGCCGGGCAGGGCACCGTCGTGCTCGTCGACGACATCGACCACGCGGTGCAGGTCGCCGAGGCGTACGCGGCCGAGCACCTCGAGGTGCAGACCGTCGATGCCGCGGCCGTCGCCGAACGCATCCGGTACGCCGGGACGACCTTCATCGGCCACGACACGCCGGTCAGCCTCGGTGACTACGCCGCGGGCCCGAACCACACCCTGCCGGTGCTCGGCACCGCGCGGTTCACCGGTGGGCTCACGACCGCCAGCTACCTCGTGCCGGTCAACTACGTCGAGGTGACCCGGGACGCGCTCGCGGACCTCGCGCCATCGGTCCGCCAGCTCGCCGCCGCCGAGGATCTGCCGGCGCACGCACGCGCGGTCGATGTGCGTCTCGAGGGCGACGCGTGAGCGACGCATCTCCAGAGCGGGTGCCGCTGCGGGCCGATCTCGCCGACGTGACGCCCTACGGCGCGCCGCAGCTCGACGTACCCGTCCGCCTCAACACCAACGAGACCGCGGACCCACCACCGCCGGGCTACCTCGCTGAGGTGGGCCACCGCATCCAGGACCTCGAGCTCAACCGGTACCCGGACCGGCCCCACACGGCGCTGCGCGAGGCGCTCGGCGCGCCGTTCGGGCTCGGGTCCGACCAGGTGTGGGCGGCCAACGGGTCCAACGAGGTGCTGCTGCAGCTGCTCCAGGCGTACGGCGGCCCCGACCGTCGGCTGGTCACCTTCCGCCCCCCGTACTCGATGTACCCCGAGCTGGCGCGCACGACCCTCACCCCCGTCACCGAGGTCGACCTCGACGCCGACTTCTCCCTCACGGTGGACGTCGCAGCCGACGCCGTCGCCACGCACGACCCGGACGTGGTGTTCGTCGCGTCACCGAACAACCCGGTCGGCACGCTGGTCGGGCACGACGCGATCCGTGCCCTGCACGACCGCTCGCGCGCGCTGATCGTCGTCGACGAGGCGTACGTCGAGTTCGCTCCGGATGGCGCGTCGGCGATCGGCCTGCTCGAGGAGCTGCCGCGGCTGGTCGTGTCGCGCACGTTCTCCAAGGCCTACCGCCTGGCGGGTCTGCGACTCGGCTACCTCCTCGCGCGGTCCTGGGTCGTCGACGACGTGCAGACCGTCCGGCTCCCGTACCACCTCGACGCGATCAAACAGGTGGCTGCGCTGGTCGCGCTCGAACAGACCCCGGCGTTCCTCGAGCACCGCGAACGCACGGCTGCCGAACGCGACCGCGTCCACGCGACGCTCGCGGCGCGAGCCGACGTCGAGGTGTGGCCGTCCGCCGCGAACTTCCTGCTGTTCCGCACCGACGTCCGCGACCTGTTCGACCGGCTGCTCGAGCGCGGCGTTCTCGTCCGCGACTTCTCGCGTCAGCCGCGGCTGACGGGTTGCCTCCGGGCCACGGTCGGGACCCCGGCCGAGAACGACGCGTTCCTGACCGCTCTGACCGAGATCCTCGACGACGTTGCGGATCCCACGGCGATCCCCTCAACGTCCCCCACCACCGCACCCACCGGAGCAACCCGATGAGCCGCACCGGCAGCGTCGTCCGTGACACCAAGGAGACCGCGATCCGCGTCGAGGTCGACCTCGACGGCAGCGGGAAGGTCGACGTGTCGACCGGTGTCCCGTTCTTCGACCACATGCTCGACCAGCTCGGGCGGCACGGCCGCCTCGACCTGACCGTGCACGCCGACGGCGACCTGCAGATCGACGAGCACCACACCGTCGAGGACGTCGGCATCGCGCTCGGCCAGGCGCTCGCCGAGGCGTGGGGCGACCGCGCTGGCGTCGAGCGGTTCGGCGACGCTCAGGTCCCCATCGATGAGGCGCTCACCCGGGTGGCGATCGACCTGTCGGGCCGCCCGTACCTGGTGTGGGACGTCGACGCACCCGTGGAGCTGATCGGCACGTTCGAGACCAGCCTCCTCAAGCACTTCTGGGAGTCGGTGGTCGCCAACGCTCGCATCACCCTCCACGTGCACAACGTCTCCGGTGACAACACCCACCACGTGTTCGAGTCGGTGTTCAAGGCGTGTGCCGTCGCGCTGCGTCGTGCCGTCGCGACCACCGGTGGTGGCGGCGTGCCGTCCACCAAGGGCGTCCTGCAGTGAGCTCCGATGCGGCGCGCCGGCACCGCATCGCCGGCGGCGCGGAGCGAAGCGAGCACGCACGGCGCTCTCGGATCGCCGGCGGCGCGGAGCGAAGCGAGCACGCACGGCGC
>NZ_JBBEBZ010000003.1:0-1506 GCF_040882075.1 Nitriliruptor sp. | reverse complement strand
TCGCGGACCACGTCGTACCCCGCGGCGGTCACCAGCCGCCGCACGGCGAACAGCACCGCGGCCAGGTCGTCGACCCCACCGACACCCGGCACGACGTCGGGGAGCAGATCGATCGGCGACGCGACGTAGAGCGCCGCGGCGGCCGCCGTCACCTTGGCGTGCCACGGCACCCGCGGGTCACGGCTGAGCGACCGCAGGAGCCGGCCGAGGTCGGGCAGCAGCGCGACCGCTTCACGCCAGTACGGACGGGGACCGGCGAGCTCGGGCTCGTCGGTCCCGCCGTCCTCCAGGTCCTCAGTAGACGTAGAAGCCCCGTCCTGCCTTGCGTCCGAGGAAGCCCGCCTCGACCAGGTGGCGCAGCAGCCCCGCCGGCTCGTAGGACGGCTGGCGGAACTCCTGCTTGAGCCGCTCGAGGATCGCGAGGGTCACGTCGAGTCCAACCACGTCCATGAGCTGGAACGGGCCCATCGGGTAGCCGGCTCCGAGCTTCATCGCGGTGTCGATCTCCTCGGCGGTCGCGTAGTGCGACTCGAGCATCTTCACGGCGTCGTTGAGGTAGGGGAACAGCAGCGTGTTGACGATGAACCCGGCGCGATCACCACAGAGGACGCCGACCTTGCCGACCTTGTCGACGAAGGCCCGCGACTGCTCGACGACCGCGTCGTCGGTGCGGACGGTCGGCACGATCTCGACCAGCTTCATGATCGCGGCCGGGTTGAAGAAGTGCAGGCCGATGACTCGGTCGGGGCGGTCGGTGACCATCGCGCACTCGATGATCGGCAGCGACGAGGTGGTGGTGGACAGGACCGCGCCGGGCTTGAGGACTGGGGCGAGCTCGGCGAACAGCTCCCGCTTGAGGTCGAGGTCCTCGGCGACCGCCTCGATCACGACGTCGGAGGGTGCGAGGTCCTCGAGCTCGGCGGTGGGCTTGATGCGCTGGAGGGTGGCGACCATCTCCTCCTCGTTCACCCGCCCCTTGTCGACCATGCGCTGCAGCGATTTGGCCACCTTGGCCGCGACCGCCTCGGCCTTGTCCTTGGAGCGTCCCCGGACGATCACGTCGTACCCGGCCTTGGCGCAGACCTCGACGATGCCCGTCGCCATCGTCCCGGTGCCGAGCACCCCGACGGTGGTCCAGTCGGCGATCGACGCCGGATCGGCTGGCTCACGTGCGGAGCCGTCGGGCACGACCTTCGAGCTCCCCGGCTCCTCGTAGGTGTAGAAGCCCCTGCCGTCCTTGCGACCGTTGAAGCCCGCCGCGGCGAGCTGGCTCAGGATCGGCCGAGGGGCGAACCGCGTGTCCTCGAACTGGGAGTGGATGGCCTCCATGATGCCGACGAAGGTGTCGATACCCACGAGATCGGTGAGGGCGATCGGCCCCATCGGCAGGCCGGCTCCGAAGCGCATCGCGGCGTCGACGTCCTGCTTGGTCGCGTACCCCGAGTCGACCATCCACACGGCCTGGTTGAGGTAGGGGAACAGCAGCTGGTTCGCGATGAACCCGCG
>NZ_JBBEBZ010000002.1:0-1516 GCF_040882075.1 Nitriliruptor sp. | reverse complement strand
TGAAGCTCCTATGGATGTCAAGCAGCGATCGCGTTGATGGTGGGTTCGGTGAACCAGGTGTGGATGCGGGTCTGGAGGTCGGGGTCGCGGGTGATGCCGCGCTCGACGCGGGAGAGCCGTTGGATGGTGATCCCGAACGGGCCGGCGACGGCGTGGAGTGGCAGGCCAGCGGCGGTGCGGAGCTGGCGTAGTTCAGCACCGCGAGGTGCGAGGGGCAGCGGTCGGGTGATGGCCCGGTAGATCTCGCGGACGATGTAGCGCTTGAGGCAGCGCATGATGTCGCGGTTGGACAGTCCTTCAGCGGTACGACGAGCGACGTAGGTCTTGGTGCGGGGGTCGCTGGAGAGCCGCACGAACGCGATGCGCCACAGCGCGTTGTTGCCGGACCGGTCGCCACCGTGGTTGATGCGGTGACGGTTGGTCTTGCCCGACGAGGCGGGGACGGGGGCGACCCCGCAGAGGTGGGCGAACGCCGCCTCGGAGTGGATCCTCTGCGGGTTGTCGCCGGCGGTGACCAGCAGTTGCGCGGCGGTGTGCACGCCGACGCCGAGCACGTCACGAAGCGCGGGGGCGGCACGCTCGGTGAGGACCTCGAGTTCGGCTTCCATCCGGTTGGCCTGCTCCGTGAGCAGTTGGATGCGCCCGGCGAGTTCACGTAGTGCGTGGCGTGTGGCGCGCGTGACCACGTCGTCGTCGTCTCGGTCGCGCCAACGGCGTGCCCGCTCGAATCTCTGGTTCGCGGTCAACGGCTGCAGATCGGTGCGTATCGCGTCGGGAGCGGTCAACGTCAGGGCATGGAACTGGTTGGCTGCGGCGGTGCGGTCCTTGATCGCTGAGCGATACACGACCTGGTGGGTGCGGATCGCCTCGACCAGCCCGGTGCGGGTCTTTGGGGTGCCGGTCGCACGGCCTGAGAGCACCGCCCGGGCTGCCGCTTCGGCGTCGACCGGGTCGGACTTGCCGTGCAGGCGGCGTGCCGCCCGGTCGGGCCGGTCGACCTCGATCAGCGCCACGCCCTCGGCGGTCAGGAAGCGTGCCAGCCCAGCGCCGTAGGTGCCGGTGCCCTCGATCCCGACGGCGTCGAGCACCCCGAAACTGATCAGCCAGGCGAGCAGTTTCACGTAGCCGGCCGGGGTCGTGGCGAACGAGGCGGTGCCCAGCAGCCGGTGGCTCGTCGAGCACACGACCGCGGCGACATGAACATCGGCATGGGTATCGACCCCGCCCGTGACGTTGCGCGGCGGGTCTGTCATCCTGTGCATGTGGTCTCCGGTGGTCAGAACATCGGAGGCGCCGACCGGGCGCGGACAAGACAGCCAAGAGTCTGGTGCAACAGGCTCCTATGAGGTCACGCTGCTCGGTCGACACCGGTACCGGTGGCTCCGCTGTGAGGACCGACGCTTCACGAGCAAGACAGCCTCACGGCGTCAGTCACAAGATGAGTCAGGCCCTCCACGGAGCCACCGGACCGGAGTCTCCACCACCGCTGAGGCGGCATCTACATCATGGCTGTCAC
>NZ_JBBEBZ010000001.1:0-48807 GCF_040882075.1 Nitriliruptor sp. | reverse complement strand
CGGCACCGACGGCACCGACGGCACCGACGGCACCGACGGCACCGACGGCACCGACCCCGCCCTGGGTGACCGGTCGTCGCCACCACCACCATCATCATCACCACCACCGTCCCCGGGATCGGGTCCCGCCGCGGGGGGTGACCGGTGACCGGGCTCATCGCGGCCGAGGTCAAGAAACTCACCTCCGTGCGCAGCACGCTGATCCTGACCCTCATCGGGTGGTTCCTCGCCGTCACCTCGGCCATGCCGATCGTGATCAGCAGCTTCGAGCCGTTCCGGGGCACCTCCCAGCAGGTCGCCGACGCGGTCGCCGGCGCGGGTGGGAACTCGATCATCGTCCTGGTCGTGGGCCTGCTGTCGATGACGACCGAGTTCCGCCACGGCACCATCGGCCGGACGCTGCAGCTGGTGCCGTCGCGGACCCGGGTCCTGTTCGCCAAGCTCGCGGCGGGTTCCGTCTACGCCACCGTGTTCTTCCTCGGCGCGTTGGTGCTGATCGCCGTGGTGGTGGTCGGTGCCGTCCTCATCCAGGACGTGTCATTCGCCGTCGACGGGGCGGCCTTCGAGAAGGCGTGGCAGGGTCTGGTCGGTGCGATCCTGACCGTCCTGCTCGGCGTGGCGTTCGGTGCGCTGGTCCGCGCGCAGGTGGTCGCCATCGTCGTCGCGCTGGTGTGGATCTTCGTGGTCGAGAACCTGTTCGCCGCGCTGTGGCCGCAGGTCGGACGCTGGTTCCCGTTCCAGGCCCTCAACGGCCTGTTCATCCCCGAGTCGGCCGCGGGTCAGCTGCCCGACGGCATGTTCGTGCCGCTGGCGGGCCTCACCGCGCTGGCGGTGTTCTCGGCGTGGGTCGTGGCGTTCGGCGTGGCCGCGGTCGTGCTCCTGCGGACGCGCGACGTCTGACCCGCCGTGTGACCTCAGCGTGTCACGGTCACCTCAGCGCATCACCGGTGAACGGCTGGGGTCACCGTGAGCAGCTGAGGTGACACCGGTCAGCGGGCTGCGCCGGTGCCGGCGGGGTCGAGCGCCGCCAGCAGCGCGGTCACGTCGGCGGGCGCGTCATCGCGGGCGGCGATCGCCGCCACCTCGGCGTCGTCGACCGCGTCGCGTTCGATCGCGTGGCACAGCCGGTGCAGCTGGTCGGCGTGGTCGGCGACCCGTTCGGCGGCGTACCCCGGCGAGTTGCCGCGGGTGACCATGAACGGCCAGTCCGACGAGGCCAGCAGGGCGAGCTCGCGGGCGACCTGGACCCGGGCGCCGGAGGGGCCGCGCCCGCCAGCCAGGGCGCGACGAGCGGCAGCCTCGGCGCGGCGCAGCTCCTGCCACATCGGGCGGGTCTGGTCGGTGACCCACGACGCGTGGCCCTTGGCGAACCCCCACGAGGACTCGGGGAGCTCCAGCCGGCGCGTCGGCGGGCGGCGCTCGCGCCGGGACGCCACCGTCGTGGTCGTGAGCGTCGGGTCGTCAGCCACGGCGCGGACCAGGGCGCCGAGCCACTCCACCCCCTCGAACCACCAGTGTCCGAACAGCTCGGTGTCGTAGGCGGCGACGACCAGCTCGCCGGGCCGGTCGTCGAGGACGCCGTGGAGCACCCCGCGCAGGTGCTCGGCGTCGATCAGGGTCTGTGCCGCGGCACGGTCGGGCTCGTAGGTGGCTTTGCGGTCCGGCGGCAGGCTGCGGTCGGTCACCCGCCACGACGGGTGGAGGCCGTACCCCCCGGTCGCGTACAGGTCCCGGTACCACACGTTCCCGGGGTACCCCGCCGTCGGCGACCACACGTGGTAGGCGACCGACAGGTCGCGTGCGTACGCCGTCACGTCGCTGTCGCCGATCAGCACGCCGTCGTGGACGACCGACTCCGGTGTCCCTGGCGCGGCCGGGTCGGGCCGCACGGTCCAGTCGCGCTCGCGGCCGCCCGCGGCCTGGATCAGCGTCGGCGCATCGACCAGGACGTGGGAGATCCCGTGCGCGGCGTAGTGCTCCTCGAGCCCCGGCAGCTCGGGACCGGTCCGCGGCAACGTCGGCGTCCCGTGAGCGTCGACGGCCGTGGCCGCGGCGGTGGCGTCCGCGACGCGGCCGCGCGGCCGGTAGCCCATCTCCGGGGCCCAGATGCCGCGCGGGGAGCCGCCGGCCCAGCGCGCGTGGCTCGCCAGACCGTCGGCGAGCTGGGCGTCGATCAGCGCCGGATCGGTCTGCAGCGGCAGGTAGGGGTGGGTGGCCGGACCGCCGAGCAGCTCGAGCACCCCCGCGTCCTGCAGCTGGGCCCAGACCGCCAGCAGGCCGCCGCGGCGTTGCACGTCCTCGTGGTAGGCGAGCAGCCCTGAGAAGCGGCGCCAGTAGAAGCTCGACAGCGCCCGGACGTCGTCCGGGACGCGGTCGTGCCAGCGTTGCTCCTCGCTGCGCCAGACCTGACCGCCGAGCCAGGTCCCGAGGTCGTCGGCCAGCCGCTGGTCGGCGACCTGGTGGGCCACCATCGGGGTCACGCCGAGCGTCACCACCTCACGGCGCCCCTCGCCCGCGAGCTCCTCGAGCAGCCGGGTCACCGGCAACCAGGACGTCCCCCAGGCCTGGAACAGCCACTCCTCGCCGACCGGCCAGACCCCGTGGTGGCGCAGGTAGGGGAGGTGGGTGTGCAGGACCAGCGCGAGCTCGCCCGGTGCTCGACGGCTCACGCGGTCGGGACGCGGCAGACCGCGAGCAGGTCCAGGGTCGCGTCGAGGTCGCTGGTGCCGTCGGCGTGGACGGTCCCGGGGGTCACGGTGAACCAGGACGCGTCGACGCGGTGCACGACGGCTCGCAGCCAGCGTGGCCAGTCCTCCGGCGGCGACGAGGTCACGAGGTCGACGAACGTGCGCCGGGTGAGACGTTCGATCGTCCGCAGCGGTCGTCCGTGGCCGATCCCGTGCAGCCGGGGCACGGTGAACCCGGCGCGTTCGCACTCCTCGACCAGCTCGGCCGCGGTGAACTCGCGCGTGTGGAACGGGTTGACCGGCGTGTCGCTGCCGGGGGTGAAGGTCAGCCGGTTCGGGGTGGCGATCCACACCTCACCGCCCGGGCGGGTGACGCGGCGCAGCGACCGCAGGTAGCCGGGGATGTCGTGGAGGTGCTCGATCACCTGGAACGACACGACCAGGTCCACCTCGTCGTCGGCCAGGGGCAGGCTCATCAGCTCGGCCTCGTGCACCTCGACGACGGGGCCGCCGTCCGCCCCGTCGCGGCCGTAGGTGGCGCGGGCGTGGGCGACCACGGGAGGTTCGAGGTCGACGCCGATGACGCGGACCGGACGTGCACCGCTCGCGTCGGTGCCAGACCCCGCGGCGGCCAGCATCGCCAACCCGTAGCCCTCGCCGCACCCGGCATCGAGCACCACGTGTGCGCCGGCCGCGACGCGTGCCTGCGCGAGCCGGTACGCGACGACGTGGCGCTCGAACCAGTAGCGCTCGTCGGGGATGCCGGGCAGGGTGCGTTCACCCGTCAGCACGAGGCCGGGCGGGTCGTCTGGCGCGGGGACGGAAGCGGTCACGGCCGGCGAGCCTACGACGGGCGTGTCGCGGACCACGAACCCGGCCGGTCGGCCCGGAGCTGACTTTGAGCGTCCGCTCAAAGTTCCCTACGCTGCGATCGGCCCGAGGTGTCCACGAGCGACCGATCGCGGCCCCGCCACCACCCGACCACATCGAGAGGGAGACCGGATGAAGGTCATCGTCCCCGTCAAGCGCGTGCCCGACACCGCTGGCGAGAAGAAGATCGATGACGGCACCATGACCGTCGACCGCGAGTCCGTCGAGTCGGTCCTGTGCCCCGTCAACGAGTTCGCCATCGAGGAGGCCGTGCGCCTCAAGGAGAACCAGGGCGCCGAGGTCAAGGTGCTGCTGATGGGCCCCGAGTCCGCGCAGCCGGTGGTGCGCAAGGCCCTGTCCTACGGCCTCGACTCGGGTCTGCAGATCACCGACGAGGCGCTCGCTGGTTCCGACGCCATCGGTACCGCCAAGGTCATCGCCAAGGCGCTCGAGGGTGAGGAGTTCGACCTCGTCATCTTCGGCAACCAGTCGACCGACGCGCGCACCTGCGTGGTCCCGGCCGCCGTGGCCGAGATCCTCGGCCTGCCCTCGCTGACCTACGCCCGCCACCTCGAGGTCGACGGCGACAAGGTCGTGGTCCACCGCGAGCACGAGGAGGGCTGGGACGTGGTCGAGTCCACGCTGCCCGCCATCGTGTCGGTGGTCGAGGCCATCAACGAGCCGCGCTACCCCTCCTTCAAGGGGATCATGGCCGCCAAGTCCAAGCCGCTGGACGTCAAGTCGGCCGGCGACATCGGCGTCGACACCTCGCAGGTCGGCCAGGACAGCGCCGCAGCCGTGCTGACGTCGTTCGAGCCGCGCCCGCCGAAGGAGGCCGGGACCATCGTCGAGGACGACGGGTCCGGGACTGCCGCTTCGCAGCTCGCCGACTGGATGGCCTCGAAGAAGTTCGTCTGAGCGGCGCCGTCCGCCCACCGCATCTCCAAGGCGGGCCGGCGGTCTCGGAAACAGATCTGAGCTCAGCGCCGACGCACACGACGATCCCGGGAGGATCAACCCATGGCTGAACTGCTCGTACTGATCGACCACAGCGAGGGCAAGCCCCGCAAGGTCTCGCTCCAGATGCTCAACGCCGCCACGCAGGTGGCCGAGAGCGCCGGCGACACCGTCGCCGCCGTCTGGCTCGGCGAGGGTGGTGCCGACGCGGCTGCCACGCTCGGCGCGCACGGCGCGGCCAAGCTCTACACCTGGGACTCGGCCGACGCGCACGGGTACGTCACCCTGCCGCAGGTCGAGGCGCTCCAGCAGGTCCTCGAGACCTCCGGCGCCGAGGTGCTGTTCTTCTCGTCCTCCAACCACGTCAAGGACGTCGCGGCGCGGCTCGCGATCCGCGTCGACGGCGGTGTCATCACCGACGCCACCAACGTCGAGGTCGAGGGCGGCAAGATCTCGGCGACCAAGGAGGTGTTCGGCGGTGACCTGATCACCCGCTGCACCTTCGCCGACGGCAAGAAGCAGCTGGTCGGGGTCGCCTCGAACGCCTTCCCGGTGGTCGAGACCGGTGGCGGCGCACCCGAGGTCGTCTCGGTCGACGTGTCGCTGTCCGAGGCCGCGCAGGCCTCGAAGGTCACCAGCGTCGAGAAGCAGGGTGGCGGCGACCGTCCCGACATCGGTGAGGCCGCGATCGTGGTCTCCGGTGGCCGCGGCCTCGGCAACGAGGAGGGCTTCCAGCTCATCGAGCAGCTCGCGGACGTGCTCGGCGCTGGCGTCGGTGCGTCGCGCGCCGCGACCGACGCGGGGTGGTACCCACACCGCTTCCAGATCGGCCAGACCGGCCGCACCGTGTCGCCGACCCTCTACATCGGGTCCGGCATCTCCGGTGCCATCCAGCACCGCGCCGGGATGCAGACCGCGCAGAACATCGTCGCGATCAACAAGGACGCCGAGGCGCCGATCTTCCAGATCGCCGACTTCGGTGTGGTGGGCGACCTGTACGACGTGATCCCGAAGCTGATCGAGGAGCTCGAGGCGCGCAAGAGCTGAGCGAGCGAGAACCGCTGAACGCTCCGCCGCACACGACGGGCCCCGGCCACATCGGCCGGGGCCCGTCGCGGCTGGTGTGCGTCAGTCGCGGCCGCCACCGCCCTTGACGGCGCCCTTCACCTTGTCGGTGACCTTCTCCACCTTGCGCTTGGCGTCGCCCTTGGTCTCCTGGGTCTCGCCCTCGGTGCGCATCTCGTCGTTGCCCGTGACCTTGCCGGCGGTCTTCTTCAGCTTGCCGCTGGCCTGGTCCTGCCTGCCGTCGTTGCCCACGATCGTCTCCGCGCGGTCGCGAGCTCACCGGGATGGCGAGCTTCGGCACGAGTGTGACCGGCGGGGCTCGGTCGCGTCAGCCCGTCCGTACACTCCGGCCGACCGACGGACCTGGAGGAGCTCGTGGTCGCGCCCTGGGACCGTCGCAGCGACGACGACCGCGCTCGCATCGAAGCCGCGACGCTGGCACGGTGGCTGCCCGGCGCGGTCACGGCTGCGCCGTTCCACGCCGCTCGCGTCGGGGACATCGACGATCGCCTGATCGTCGACCGCCGTGGTCTCCAGCGGCTCGCTCCGACACGTGAACGCGATCTGCTCGCCGACGGCGCGGGCGGCGGGTCCGCGGTCCTGCGCCCGAACGAGCAGCAGGTCAAGGCCACCGCCGACGACAGCGTGATCGTCGGGATCGCTCGCGCCATCCGGCGGGACGGGACCGGCGGGAAGCGCGACGCGCTCGTCCGCGAGTACCGACCGCTCCAGCTCCACCGCGGCGGGGTAGCGGGCGAGTTGCTCGTGGCCTCGACGCGCTCCGACCTCGATCGTCAGCACCGGGTCGGCGCGCGCGCCGCCGCTGTCCTCGGGTTGCGCGAGGACGACGTGCTCGTCTCCGCGCTGCCAGCGGGACCGACGCTCGACCACCTCGGTGTCGTCCACCTCGCGACCGGTGCGGCCCTGACGGCGCTGCACGCCCGGGGTGTCGGGGACGACCTCACCACCGTCGCCGCTGCTGCGGCGCGGCTGCCCGTCACCGTCCTGGTCGTGGCGGCGCACGAAGCTGACGTGCTCGCCGCCGTCCTGCGGGAGGAGCGGACCGAGCTCCGCGAGCTGCGCACCGTCGTGTCGGTGGGGCCGCCGCCGACCGCCCAGCAACGAGCCGCGACGATCGACGCGTTCCGTCGTGCCGGTGCCGATCGCGAGGTGGCGATCCTCGCGCTCTGGGGCCCGAGCGTGAGCCGTTCCCTCTGGGCCGAGTGCGTCGAGGGGGGCGGCGGTCTCCACACCTACCCGGACCTCGAGGTGCTCGAGGTCCTCGATCCGCTGACCGGCAGGGTGACCGACGGTGACGGTGATCTGACCCTGACCAGCGCCGGGTGGCACGGCACCGTCCACCTCCGCTTCCAGACCGGGACCTGGGTGGACCCGCTCACCACCGACCCGTGTCCAGGGTGCGGCCGCGACGTCCCCCGGCTCGTGGGGGACCTCGTCCCGCACGCCTGGGAGCTGCCGGTCGCGCTCGACGGTGGGGTCCGGGGCACGATCGACCTCCGCGGGATCGCTGCCGTGGTCGCTCGGACGTCGTGGGTGACCGCCTGGCGGGCGGAGCTGCGTGGCCCCGACGAGCGCGTGCCGCGTGATCGGCTCGTGGTGGAGCTCGCCGGCACCGGTCCGCGCTCGGACACCGGGCGCCTCGAGCGGGCGCTCGAAGCGGCGACGGGTCTGGCCCCCGAGGTGATCGCGGGCGTCCACGAGGACGAGGTGGTACGGGGGATCGACGCCGCGGGCGGCGTCCTCGCCGACCGCCGCTGACGCTTGCGCGTCCCGCTACCGCGGCGGTTCGTCGACCACGCCGGGCTTGGCCGCCGCCAGCCCGCACAGCAGCTGCGGGACCAGCAGCGCGAGGATGACCAGCAACGGCACCTGCCAGCTGCCGGTCGTGTCACGGAGCAGCCCGATCAGCACCGGTCCGCCGGCGGCGATCAGGTACCCCACGCCCTGCCCGAGCGACGACAGCGCCGCCGTACCGTCCGTGGTCGTGGCGCGCAGGCCGATCAGCGTCAGGGCCAGCGGGAACGCTCCCATCCCCACACCGATCAGGACGGCCCACACCCACGGTGCCGCCGCTGGCGCGACCAGCAGGCCACCGAACCCGATGGCGGCCGCGATCCCGAGCAGGATCACCAGCGGGCGTTGGTCGACCCGGCGTCCGGCGAGCGCGGGCACCAGCAGCGACACCGGTCCCCCCACCAGCATCAGGACCGCGAGCAGCGACCCCGCCACCGCTGGTGAGGCGCCCGCGTCCCGGTAGATCGACGGCAACCACCCCATCACCACGTACGCCGTCAGGCTCTGGGTGCCGAAGTAGCCGGCGAGCGCCCACGACCGCGGTTGCCGCCGGACCCGCTGGCCGATGGCCGAGTCGAAGCTCGGTGCGACCGGTTCACCCTCGCCCGGCGGCGGTCCACGGCTCTCGCGCAGCCACCACCAGGGCACCGCTGCGAGGAGCGCTGGGATGGCCCAGACGGCCAGGCCCAGCCGCCAACTGCCGCCCGCGTCGGTGACCGGGACGGTCAACCCGGCGGCGGCGGCCGTCCCTCCCGCCAGCGCGCCCGTGTACCACGCGGTCGCGTCGCCGACCCGGTCCGGGAACCAGCGCTTCACGACGACCGGCAGGAGGGCGTTGCCGAGCCCCATCGCGAGCAGGGCGCCGCTCGACCACAGCACGATCGCGGTGCCCGAACCGCTGGTGGCGCGCAGGGCCAGGGCGGTGCCCGTGACCAGCATCGCGACCAGGAGCGTGGGAGCCGTCCCGAACCGACGGCCGATGCGAGCCCCGAGCAGCGCCGCGACGCCGAAGCAGACCGGGGGCAGGCTCGTCAGCAGACCCGCGACCGCGACGCTGGTGCCCGTGCCGACACGGACCTCCGGCAGGATCGCGCCGAGGCTCGTCACCGCCGGTCGCAGGTTCGCGGCCGTCAGCACGAGCGCCACGACGGTCAGACCGGCCATCCCGTGCCGGGCGGAGCGACCGTGTGCGGTGCTGGTCGGGGAGGTCACGTCCCGACGTCGGCGACGCGGGCGCCGGTGACCTCGAGCAGTGCATCTGGGGTCAGCGCGAAGACGGTCGTCGGCGTCCCGGCGGCGGCCCAGACCTCGTCCAGCCGCGTGAGATCGGCATCGCAGACCACCTCGAGATCGGTGGCGTGCCCGAACGGTGGGGTGCCGCCGATGGCGTACCCGGTCGCGTCGCGGACCTCGGCAGCGTCGGCCTTCCGCACCGAGGCGGCACCGAGCACCTCGGCGAGGGCGGACTCCGAGACCCGGTTCGCGCCCGAGGTCAACACGAGCACCGGTCGGTCGTCGGCGGGTCTCTCACGCCCCGAGCCCGAGGCGATGAACACGAGCGACTTGACGATGGCGGCGAGGTCGCACCCGATGGCCTCGGCAGCATCGGCCGCCGTCCGCGTGCCCGCCGGGAACTCACGGACCTCGGGCGAGAGTCCCGCAGCACGGGCCCGCGCGAGGAACCGTTCGGCGCCGGAGGCGGTCGGTCCGGCGGTCACGCCGTCACCTCGCCGTGCAGCGGCGCGGTCCCCGGGAGCAGGTCGACGGTCACGGCGAGCGTCGAACCGGCGGCCGGCGCGGGACGCAGACGGACCTCGCCGTTGGAGAAGTCGCGGTCCCCGCGCCCGACGCTGTCCCACACCTCGACAGGTTCGCCGTCGACGGTGATCGTCCAGGCAGTCGGTGGTGGGACCCGCCGGGGGAGCGGGCGCCCGGTCCCGTCGGAGACGCGTGCGAAGCGCAGGTCGGCGAACCCCGGCCACACCTCGAGGCTCAACAGCGTGAACCGGTGGCCGTCGGTCTCGCCGAGATCCACCAACAGCGGGACGACCCGGACGGCGCGCACGCCGGACGGGACGTCGGGGGGCAGGTGGGGAGCGGTCACGGGGCCTCACGGGCAGCGGCGGTGGAGCCTGACGCTACCGTCGTGGACGTGCCCACCTCTCTCGACCACGCCGCCACCACGCCGCCGCGCCCCGAGGCGCGCGCGGCCCTGACGCGCTGGCTCGAGGCGGCGAACGCGTCCTCCCCACACGCCGCGGGCCAGGACGCCCGCACGGTCGTCGAGGAGGCCCGGGAACGGGTGGCTGCCGCGGTCGGCGCGAGCCCCCACGACGTGGTCTTCACCTCCGGGGGGACCGAGGCCGACAACCTCGCCGTGAAGGGGGTGGTGTGGGCAGCTGGACGCCGGCTCGGCCGGACCCCGCACCTGGTCACCACGGCCGTCGAGCATCCGGCCGTGCTCGCGCCCGCCCGCTGGCTCGCCGACCGGGGCGAGGTCCACCTCGACGTCGTGCCACCGTCGGCGGACGGCACCGTGGACGTCGACCGGACCCTGGCGGCGCTGCGGCCCGACACCGTCCTCGTGAGCGTGATGGCCGCGAACAACGAGATGGGGTCCGTCAACGACATCCCCGCGTTGGCCGCCGCGCTCCGCGATCGAGCCATCCCCCTGCACACCGACGCGGTCCAGGCCTTCGCGACCCTGCACGTCGACGTGGCGGCGTGGGACGTCGACGCGCTGGCCCTGTCGGCGCACAAGTTCGGTGGACCGCAGGGCGTCGGGATCGCGGTCCTCCGGCGTGGGCTGCCGGTCGAGCCCCTCACCCACGGGGGCGGGCAGGACCGCGGCGTCCGGTCCGGGACGTTCGCCACCGGGTTGATCGCCGCGTGTGCCGCCGCCGGCGACGCGGCGGTGGCCGACCGCGCCGATCTGCGGGCGCGCCTGCGCCGGCTGAGCGATCGGCTCGCCGAGGGGCTGCTGGCCCTGGACGGTGTCCGCCGGAACGGGCCCGGCGATCCGGAGCGTCGGCTGGCCTCGCACGTCCACGTCGCCTTCGACGGCGTCGACCCGTCCGCGTTGGCGTTGGCCCTCGACCGCGCGGAGCTCATCGCTTCGTCCGGCTCGGCCTGCGGCTCTGGTGCGGCGACCGCGTCGCCCGTCCTCGAGGCGTGCGGTGTCGTTGGCACCCCGCTGCGGCTCTCGCTCGGCTGGACGTCGACCGACGCTGACGTCGACCGTGCGCTCGAGGTCCTGACCGACCTCGTCCCACGCCTGCGATCCGGCGCCGCGGTGGTCGGCTGATGGCGCAGGTCCTGGTCGCCATGTCCGGCGGTGTCGACAGCGCGGTCGCCGCCGAGTTGCTCGTCGCTGCCGGCCACGACGTGACGGGCGTGCACCTCAAGCTCGCGGAGGTCGCCGCGGAGGAGCAGGTCCCGGGGCACGGGTGCTGCACGCTCGACGACGCGCAGGACGCCCGCCGTGCGGCGCAGGTGCTCGGCATCCCGTTCTACGTCTGGGACATGGCTGACGAGTTCCGGCGTGAGGTGCAGGACCCGTTCGCTGCCAGCTACGCCGCCGGCGTCACCCCGAACCCCTGCGTGACCTGCAACGAGCGCGTCAAGTACGCGGCGCTGCTCGACCGGGCCACGCGGCTCGGGTTCGACGCGCTCGCGACCGGCCACCACGCCCGCCTGCGGCGGGACGGTCTGCCGGTCACCCAACCGGGTCCGGGCACGCAGCTACGCCGGGCGGTCGACGCCGGCAAGGACCAGTCCTACGTCCTGTACGTCGCCAGCCCGGATCAGCTCGACCGCACCCTGCTGCCCGTCGGTGAACTGTCGAAGGTCGAGGTCCGAGCGCGTGCAGCAGCAGCCGGGCTCCGTGTCGCCGACAAGCCCGACAGCTACGACGTGTGTTTCATCCCCGACGGGGACACCGCGGGCTACCTCGCCGATCGCGTACCGGCGGCTCCAGGTCCGATCGTCGACCTCCAGGACGGCGAGGTGGGACGCCACGACGGGGTGTGGCGCTACACGGTGGGGCAGCGGCGCGGCCTCGGTCGCGCAGTCGGCAGCCACCGACGCCGTTTCGTCGTCGACGTGGACGCGCCGTCACGCACCGTCGTCGTGGGTCCGCGCGAGGCGCTGGCGTGTCACTGGCTCGAGGTGGCGATGCCCACCTGGGCGGTGGCGGACCCGCCCACGCCGGGGGACCGGGTGCTGGTGCAGATCCGTGCGCACGCACCGGCGGTCCCGGCGATGCTCGTCCCTGCGGAGGAGAGCAGCGGCTGGCGCGTCGCGTTCGACCAGCCGCTGCACGGCGTCGCGCTCGGCCAGGCCGCCGTCCTCTACGACGAGTCGGACGAGCTGTGCCTCGGCGGCGGCCGCATCGCCCGCGCCGACCGCCCCGCCGGTCTGCCGCTGGTCACTGGCTGAGCGGCAGGTCGCGGGCGCCGGCAGCAGCGCCGATCCCGTGGCGCGCCCTGCTTCGCCGCGCCGTGGTCACCACCGGCCGATCTCGCTCAGGACGGGACGAGTCGGGTGTACGCTACGATCTGTTCCCAGATGTACAGGATGAGATGTGGCGGAGGTCGGGGTCGCCCAGTTCCGTCGGGAGCTCAAGGACTGGCTCGAGCGGGTCCGATCCGGCGAGGAGATCGTCATCACTGAGCGCGGCCGAGCCGTCGCCCGACTCAGCGGTGTCGACACCGGATCGCTCCTCGACCAGCTCGCCGGGGAGGGCCGGATCAGCGCACCAGCCGATGCCCCGCGACCCGCCGCGCGGAACCGACCTCGGGCTACGGCGACCACCGATGTGGCGGAGCTGATCGTCACCGAGCGCGACGCTCGCCGGTGAGCGTCGCGTACTTCGATTCGAGTGCCCTGGTGAAGCTCGTCATCGATGAGCCCGGTAGCGACGATGCCGCCTGGCTGTGGGATGCGGCGGACAGCGTGTTGACCAGCCGTGTCGCCCACCCGGAGGTTCGCGCGGCACTCGCTGCGGCCCACCGTGCCCTACGGCTCACCGCTGAGGGGTACCGGCGGGCGACGGGGGACTGGCAGCAGCTACGCCGGGGTATGCGTCTGGTGGAGGTGACACCACGGATCGAGCACGATGCCGGCGAGCTCGCAGAACAGCACGCACTCAGCGGTTTCGATGCCGTCCACCTCGCGAGCGCGCTGACGCTCGCCTCGGTGCCCGTGGTCGTCGCGACCTGGGACGCCCGGCTCCACCGAGCTGTCCGCGCATCAGGACTCGCGGTCCTGCCCGTGGTGGCAGACTGACATCGGCGCGTGAGGGGAGCGATGACCGTCGTTGTGGCACTCGTGACGATCGCGGCGTGGTTCGCGATCGGCCTCCCGCGGGTCGCTCGGGACCTCGCCGCGCTGCGCGACCTCGGTCCGGCGAGCCCGGATGCGGCCGGCCGTTGGACGTTGACCGAGGACGGTGCGAACGTGTTGCAGCTGTGAGGCTCGATCGGCGTCGCGTCGGTCAGGTCCTGGTCGTGATCGGGACGCTCGGGGTCGTCGCCAGCGTCCTCGCCACCATCGTCGGCATGCGCCTGCTCGGGTCCCTCGACCGAGCCCTCGAGGACAGCGTCGGCGTCGCCGCCGAGGCCATCGACGCGCTCGGCGCGACCGTCGAACTCGCGGGGGAGACCACGGCCCGGCTCGCGGTGACCCTGGAGCGGACGGCGACGACCACGCGTGACCTGTCCGCCGCCCTCGCCGATGCCGAGCAGGTCCTGCGAGCCACGGCCGACATCAGCGAGGACCAGGTCGCCGGCAGCGTCGAAGCCCTCGAGGACACGCTGCCGGCGCTCGTGCAGGTGGCGGCCGTCATCGACCGGACGTTGTCGGCGCTGAGCGTGGTCCCGTTCGGACCGGAGTACGACCCGGCCGAACCGTTCGACGATTCGTTGCGTGCTGTCAGCGAGGAGCTCGACGGCCTACCCGAGGCGCTCCGCGAGCAGGCGGAGCTGATCCGCGAGGGCAGCCGGGAACTGCGGACCGCTCGCGTCGGCACCGCCGCGATCGCCGACGACCTCGATTCGCTCGGCACGACCCTCGAACGGTCGACCGAGCTGGTCGAGCGCTACGCCGCGACGGCGGCCGAGGCGCGCGAGCTGGTCTCGGACGACGCCGACCTCGGACGGCAGCTCGCCCTCGGTCGGGTCCTCGTACTGGTGCTCGGCCTCACCTTCGCGGCCGGGCAACTGCTCCCGCTGGGAGCGGGGTGGCTGCTGCAACGACCCGACGTCGCCGCTGCCTTCCTGGCCCCACGCGACGGAGAGTCGCCACCCCCGCGGTGAGACCGGCAGCCGGCATCCCGACGCCGCCGTCACACGCTGGCGCACACGTTCGCTACCCACGCTGCGTGGGTCCGGCGCGTGTGGGTTGGCCACAGGCGAGGAACGAGCGAGGAGAGACGGATGCCGTTCATCAACGTGAAGGTCATCGAGAACGTCTTCAGCGACGCGCAGAAGCGGGACATCGTGGAACGGTTGACGGACGCGATGGTCGTGATCGAGGGCGAGGCGATGCGGGGCGTGACGTGGGTGGTCATCGACGAGGTCAAGAGCGGTGACTGGGCCATCGGTGGCCGGACGCTGACCACCGAGGCGGTCCGCGAGCTGGCCGCGGGCGTCCCGGCCGGCTGACCGGCGCCGCCATCGACGGACGCCACCACCCGCAGGATCCGAAGCCCGCGGCTGCCCACGGCGGTCGCGGGCCTTCGGCGCGTCGTCGAGGGCGCGCGCGTCCCTCGTCCAGGCGCGCACTGGTGACCCGAGAGAGGGCGTCCCACGCCCCGTCTCACGCGGTCGTTCGAGGGTGGCGATCCGAACCGAACGAGGAGCGCGAGGATGAGTCTGACCACCAGCCACCCGGCTGTCACCACAGCACCGAGGTCGGAGGGGGCGGCCCGTGAGCGCACGTGGGGCTCCGTGATCCTCACCGCCGGCGACGCCGTTGCCTGCATCCCGTTGGACGATGCCCGGTGGCGGACGGTCGGCGCCCGACTGACGGCCGTCGTGGACGCTGTCCGGCGAGCGAACGGGCACCCGGGGTCGCCGATCGGCGCGCACGAGACCGTCGCGCCCGTGTTGCGCCTGCGAGACCTCGGCTGTCTCAGCCGGATCATCGACCCGAGCGCGACCGTCGAGGGCCCCGAGGTGATCGAGGACCTCCTATGGTCGCTGCAGGTCGCGGCCTTGTGAGACGAGGACGATCATGAGCTTGGAGCTCTTCCTCCTCGGTCAGCCGCGCGCCGTCCTCGATGGCCACGCGGTGAGCGCCGTGCGCGGTACGAAGGCGTGGGCCCTGCTCGCCTACCTGCTGCTGGCGGACGGGCAGGTCGAGCGGCGGCGCCTGGCCTCGATGCTGTTCCCCGACGCCGATGACCCTTCGGCGTCGCTGCGCTGGAACCTGTCCCAACTGCGCCGCGGCCTCGGGATGGCGCTCGAGGGGGATCCGCTGACGGTGACGTTGCCCGAGGACACCTGGGTGGACCTCGAGGTCCTCGCCAACGGTGAGACGGGCGAGGCCGCCGCGGTCGCCCTCCGCGGGCAGGAACTGCTGGACGGTGTCGTGGTCGACGACCTCGACGCGTTCAGCGCGTGGCTCGATGGCGAACGTCGGCACGTCGTCGCGTTGTGCGCGGCGGGGTTGCGGGAGGCGGCCGCGTTGCGCCTCGCGGGCGGCGACGCGGAGGGCGCCTCCGTGCTGGCCGAACGCGTCGTCAGGCTCGAGCCGTTCGACGAGAACGCCGTGGTGTTGCTGGTCCGTGCCCTACGGGAAGCCGGCCGCCTGGGTGAGGCGCACGCGGTCGCAGCCGCGACGGCCGTCCGGTTCCGCCGCGAGCTCGGGACCGAGCCGTCGAGCGCGTTGTGGTCGGCTGCGCATGCCTCGACCGGTGGAGCTGCGAGGAGTGGGGGTGCAGCAGCGACCCAGGCGCAGCTCGAAGCCGGTGAGGCCGCCATCGCCGCCGGGCTCCCGGATGCCGGCATCGACGCGCTCCGGGAAGCGTTGGGCGGTGCCCGGGCGCTCAGCGACGCGGGCTTGTTGGCGCGGTCGCTCACGGCCCTCGGCAGCGCGCTGATCCACGCCATCCGTGGCAGCGACCAGGACGGACTCGCCCTCCTCCACGAGGCGATCCCGCTCGCTGCAGCCAGGGACCTGCCCGGCGTCGCGGCGAGAGCCACCCGCGAACTCGGCTACGTCGACATGCTGCGCGGACGTTACGGGCGAGCCCAACGCTGGTTCGAGGCGGCGGCCGAGCACGCGACCGGCGACGACGAGGAGCTCGCGTGGATCGCGGCGTTCGCCGGTGCCGCCCGGACCGACGTGGCCGACCACGCCGCGGCTATCGGCCTGCTCGACGAGGCCGTCGGCCGAGCTGACGCGAGCGGTTCGCTGCAAGCCTCGGCCATGGCTCTGGCCATGCGTGGCCGCCTCCGCCTCTTCCTCGACGACCCGTCCGGGGCGGCCGAGGACCTGGACCGGTCGGTCGCGGTCGGCCGCGCAGCCACGTGGCGTGCGTTCGTGCCCTGGCCCCAGACCATCCGCGCCGAGGTCGCCTACCGCGACGGGGAGCTCGACCACGCCACTGCGCTCCTCGAGGCGGCGCACGCGACCAGCCTCCAGGTCGCAGACCCGTGCTGGGAGTCCATGGCGCTGCGCGGGCTCGGCCTCGCGCGTACCGCCCAGGGCGATGTCGACGAGGGCCTCGGGTTGCTCGAGAACGCTCCACACCAGTGCCGCCGACTGCCCGACACCTACCTGTGGATCGAGGCCTACGGCCTCGACGCGCTGGCTGACGTCTCCAGCCGACGTGGTCTCGACACCGCCACGCGCTGGATCGATCAGCTCGAGGAGCTCAGCGTCCGCCACGGCATGCGGACCCTGAGCTCCAACGCCGCCAGCTACCGCGAACGCTGAGAGCTCGCGCTGGCGGGTGCTGCTGCGCCGGGGCCGCCAGCCGTCTCACGACTCCGACCTGGGGGTGGCGGGCGCGTGCGACACGGATGGGACGGTGCTCGCGGCGAGGAGGCTGGCGAACAGCATGGCTGCGGCTGTGGCCACCCACGCCACGGCGTACGACGCGTTCTCGGCCAGGGCGCCGAACACCAGCGGGCCGAGCGCTCCGCCGATGCCGAGCCCGGTCAGCACGGTGCCGGCAGCCACGGCGGGAGCTTCGGGACGCGCCCGGACCGCGGCGAGGAACGCCAGCCCCGTCCACCCCCAGCCGGCGCCGAGAAGCACGATCGCCCCGATCGCCGCGAGGACCGCAGGTACCGGGGTCGCCAGCAGCACGGCGCCGAGCCCACCGATCGCGAGGAGCGCTGCCACGGCTGGTGTCGGCCGGGCGCGCTCGCCGTCCGCCCAGCGGCCCAGCCCGATCCGGGCGCCGATGCTGGCCAGGCTCGCCGCGACCAGGAGCAGTCCCGCGGCCCCCGTCGACAAGCCGCGCGCGGTCGAGGCGGGGACGAGGAAGGTCGGGGCTGCGGTCGCTGCCCCCGCACCGAGGCCGACCGCGACCGCGAACCGCACCAGGGCCTTCCTCGCGGTCGGGTCGGCGGTGGTCGGGGTGGCGGTGGCCGGGGTTGTGGGGGTCGGTTCGCTGTCCCTGCGAGTGGCTGGCCCCGAGACGCGAAGGGACCCGCCGCCTCCGCGGGGCAGCAACACGAGGACGACGATGGCCAGGATCGGTGCGGCGAGGAAGGCGGCGCGCCAGTCGAACCACGCGGTCAACGTCGGCAGCGCGAGACCCGCCAGCAGCGAGGCGGTCGGGACGCTCGCCTCCTTGATCCCGAAAGCGAACCCCTGGCGGTCCGCACGGAGCCGGTCGGCGAAGGTGCGTGCGCCACCGGTGTCGATGAGACCGACCGCCACGCCCACGAACACCAGCGGGGCAGCCAACTGCCACCACGAGGACGCCGACCACCCGATCGTGGCGGTCGCCACCGCCGCGACGATGACGCCGGCGCGGAGCGCGAGGTTGGCCCCGAGCCGCTCGGTCCACCGCCCGACGGTGCTCGCGGCGATCCCGACCGTGGTGAAGAGCACGGTGACGGCGGCACCGATGGCGGTCTCGCTGAGGCCGAGATCAGCCCGGATGGCGTCCGTCGACGCGCCGATGAGGAACACCGGCAGCACCGCGAGGCTGAGCGCAGCGGCGACCGACGCGGTGACCCGCGCCGTTCCCGCTGGTGTCGTGCCGTGCACGTTGACCTCGCCGTGGTTGGCCACAGGAGCGTAGGCAGCGGCGGGTCCGGCACGGTCGCGCGGGCCAGCGGTCGGCGCCGACGTGCGGGTCGGTGGGTCACACCGCAGCACTAGCCTGGCCCCTGCTCGCCGCCGGATCCCGCTGCGCCGTCGCGCCTGGAGGTCGTTCACCGTGCCCGATGCGCCCGAGGCGCCCGCGGACCTCGATGCCGCGCGGGATCGTCACGACGAGCTGGCGGGCACGATCCGTGACGCGCGGTACCGCTACTACGTGCTGTCGGACCCGACGCTGACCGACGCCGAGTTCGACGCGCTCTGGCACGAACTGCTCGCCCTCGAGGCCGCCCACCCGTCGCTCGTCACGCCCGCATCGCCCTCGCAGCAGGTCGGCGCGCCGGTCGACAGCGCGTTCCCACCGTTCCGCCACCTCGAACCGATGATGAGCCTCGACAACGCCTTCGATCGCGACGAGCTGGTCGCCTGGGCGCAGCGGGTCCGACGTCGGCTCGCCGCGACCGCCGTGGTCGAGGACGGCGGGGGCGACGTCGACGAGGTCGAGGACGAGCTCGACGATGAGGACGCCGAGGAGATGCTCGGCGAACCCGTGCGGTTCCTGTGCGAGCTCAAGATCGACGGCGTGGCCATCAACCTGGTGTACCGCGACGGGTTGCTGGTGACCGGGGCGACCCGCGGAGGCGGGGTCGTCGGCGAGGACGTCACCCCGCAGATCTCCACCCTGGCCGACGTGCCCTACCGGCTCGCCGTCGACGATCCCCCCGCGCTGATCGAGGTCCGTGGCGAGGTGCACTACCCGAGCGAAGCGTTCGAGGCGATGAACGCCGAACGGATCGAGCGGGGAGAGCCGGCGTTCATGAACCCCCGCAACGGGGCGTCGGGAGCGCTACGTCAGAAGGATCCCGAGGTGACCCGGCAGCGGCCGCTCGCGCTCTGGTGCCACGGGCTCGGGATAATCGACGGTGTCTCCTTCGCCACGGGCAGCGACGCCTACGCCTGGCTCCGCGACGCTGGGCTGCCCGTCCCGCCGCAGACGACCACCGTCGACTCGATCGAGGCGGCGTGGGAGCTGGTCGAACGCTTCACCGCCGAGCGCTACGAGGTGGGCTTCGAGATCGATGGCGTCGTGGTCAAGGTCGACGACCTCGCGCAGCGGGAACGGCTCGGATCGACCTCGCGAGCGCCGCGCTGGGCCATCGCCTACAAGATGCCGCCCGTCGAGCAGACCACCCGCCTCGAGGCCATCGAGGTGAACGTCGGGCGGACCGGCAAGGCGACGCCGTACGCGGTCCTCGACCCGGTGGTGGTCGCCGGGACGCGCATCACGTTCGCCACCCTCCACAACGAGATCCAGGTCCAGCTCAAGGACGTCCGCGTCGGGGACACCGTCGTGGTCCGACGCGCCGGCGACGTCATCCCCGAGGTCGTCGGGCCGGTCCTCTCGGAGCGACCGGACGGCACGGAGGCCTGGTCGATGCCGGCCGACTGCCCGTTCTGCGGCCAACCGCTCGTGCGGCCCGAGGGCGAAGCTCACCACCGCTGCGAGAACGTCGACTGCCCGAACCGCCTGCGTGAATCGCTCACCCACCTCGCGGGCCGAGGGGCGCTCGATATCGAGGGGCTCGGGGAGAAGAACGTCGACCTGCTGCTCGCTGAAGGGCTGCTGGCCGACCTCGCCAGCGTGTTCCGCCTGCACGAGCACCGTGAGGCGCTGCTCGCCCTCGACAAGTGGGGTGACAAGCGGGTCGACAACCTGCTCGCCGGTATCGAGGTCGGCCGGCAGCGCACGCTCGACCGCGTCCTGACCGCCCTGAACATCCACCACCTCGGCCCGACCTACGCCAAGGCCATCGCACGGGCGCTGCCGTCGCTCGACGCCGTCCGGTCGGCGACCGTCGACGAGCTCGAGGCCATCGACGGCATCGGACCCGTCATCGCGCAGGCGGTCGTGCAGTGGTTCGCGACCCCGCGCAACGCCGAGCTGGTCGACGACCTGATCGCGCTCGGCGTCGACCCGCGGGGTGAACCCGTCGCCGGAGCGCCTGAGGGCGTCGACCCGGACCTGCTCGCCGGTTGGACCGTGGTGGTGACCGGCACGCTCGAGGGGTGGACCCGCGACGAGGCACGCGAAGCGCTCGAGGCTCGCGGTGCCAAGGTCACCGGCAGCGTGTCGGGGAAGACCAGCGCGGTCGTGGTCGGGGCCGACCCGGGAAGCAAGCTGGCGAAGGCCGAACAGCTCGGTGTCCCCGTCGTGGACGAGGCGGCGTTCGGGACCCTGCTCGAGAGCGGGCAGCTCCCCTCGTGATCGAGCCGTTCGAGGCGGCCTCCTACCCGGGTCCCCGACCGGACGGTCCCGTGCTCGTGCACGAGGGCCGCCTGCACGACGTCGCGATCGCTGGCGACGGAGCCGTCGTGTCGTCGGTCGCCGTGCCGGTCCTCGCGCACGGCGCGCTGCGGTGGGTCGTGGCCTACGGCTCGAACGCCAGCGCCTTCCCGACGCGTTGGCGTACCTGCCGGGTCCCGCGACCCGCGTGCAGTTCGATGACGCCGGCGAGTGGCGTGGCTGGCCCGACGTCGACCAGCGGCGCGCGGCGGCCCACGTCGTCGCGGGTGGGCGGTCGACGCCGCCCCCGCCGCTGCCCGAGGCGGTCGAGGGCGCCTGGCCTCACACGCCGCTCACCCGAGCCAGCTGAGACCGCGGGGCGGCCACGGCCGTCGGTCTGGCCGTTTTCGACGTCCGCAGCTTCTCGCCGGCCGTGGCCGGTTCCCCCGCGCTGCGCGCCCACCTCGAACAGACCGTCGCGCAGCGGACCGCCGCCTGAGGGCCGTCAGGCCCGCAGCATCGCGGGGTGCAGGCGCTCGGCTGCGCCGCGGCGGTACCGCTGCGCTGGTCGGCCACCACCCGGTCCAGGCTTGGCCAGCCCCTCGACGGGGACGACGAAGTCGCGGGCGGTGACCACCTTCCGCCGGAAGTTGGCGGCGTCGAGCTCGACGCTCCAGACCGCCTCGTACACCCCGCGGAGCTCACCCAGGGTGAACGGCTCGGCGACGAACGCCGTGGCGAGGGCGGTGTACTCGAGCTTGGACCGGGCTCGCTCGACGGCGTCAGGGACGATCCGGTCGTGGTCGTAGGCGAACGGGGGCGCGTCCGGCGACGCCCCCGGTGAAGCGGGGTCGAGCCCGAGCGCGTCGACGAGGAAGAACGCGGCATCGGTGCCCGCGGCGGGATCGTCGGTGGTCGGCGTGAGCAGGAGGTAGGCCACCGACACCACCCGCCCCCGTGGATCGCGGGACGGATCGCCGTACGTGCGCAGCTGCTCGAGGTGTGCCTCGGGCGCGGTCAGGCCGGCGTGCTCGGCGAGGGCTCGGTGCGCGGTGTCGTCGAGGCTCTCCTCGTCCCGCACGCGACGTCCGGGCAGGGCCCACCGGTCGTGCAGCTCGGCCGGCTGCGGTCGCACCAGCAGCAGCATCAAGCGTCCGTCGCGGATGGTCAGCATCGCGACGTCCACGGCGACGGCGCAGGTCGAGACCCGCCCCGCCCGCGCTCCTGCGCTCCCGCCGCTGGAGCTCACGCCTGAGCTGCCGACGGGCCGCGCGCCGTGATCCTCACGCCGGCAGCTCGCAGCTCCTCCACCGTCCGGTCCCCATCGCCAGGTTCGAGTTCGACGAAGGCGGTGGTGGTCAGGGGCACCTCGACCGCGAAGCCGAGCCGCTGCGCGTCGAGCGCTGTGGCCTTCACGCACACGTCGCCTGCGAGACCGACGACCACGACGCGGTCGACACCCGCGTCCGTGAGCAGGCTGCCGAGCTCCGTCGCCTCCTCCTCGCCGCTGACGGGGTCGCGCACGGAGAACCCGGAGTAGCCGTCGCCGCCATCGACGCCCTTGCGGACCACCGGCCCGTCGACGGTCAGGTCGCGGTGCAGCTCGGCACCCCAGGTGTCCGCGACGCAGTGCACGGGCCAGACGCCGCCGTCCTTGGCGAAGTGCGGGGTGACCGGTGGGTGCCAGTCCTGGGTGTAGATCACGGTCGCGCCAGCGTCCCGCGCGGCTCGGACCTCGGTGTCGACGGCGGGCACGACGGCATCGCCGCCGGGCACGTAGAGGCCTCCATCCGGCGAGGCGAAGTCGTGCTGGACGTCGACGACCACGAGCGCTGTGCCGGGGCCGTACCCGGCCGGTGTCGTCGTGTCCTGGCTGGCGGTGGCGTTCACGGTGTCGCTCCGTTCCTCGGCTGCGCGGCGGACGGGTCCTGGCCTTCGCGGACGGTCGGGAGGGCGACCGTGCCGGGGCTCACATCGAGCGCCGAGGCCGGGAGCTCGGCGAGGGTGTCACGGTGGTGCTGCTGGGAGGTGGCGAAGCTGGGGCGGGGGAGGGCCTCGCCCGCGGCGATCACCGGCACCTGCAGCGGCCGCGACCCGGGCGGTGGCGGGCGGCCCCACGGGTGCAGCACGTCGGCGACGGCGACCCCGTCCTCGAACCTGCGCGCGGCGGCTTTCCAGCCCCCGACGGTGGCCTTGCCGCCGCCGGCCTTCGCGACCGGTTCGAGCTCACCTCCACGCTCGCGTGCCCGGGCCACGAGCTTGTAGACGAACCCGGCCGTCGGAGCGCCGCTGCCCGTGACGACGGCGGTGCCGACACCGAAGGCGTCGATGGGGGCGCCCCGACACGCATCGATCCGGTGTTCGTCGAGGTCGCCGGACATGACGATCCGCGTGTCGTGGTTGCCGAGCTCGTCGAGCAGGGCCCGAGCGTGGTGGGCTTCCGCGGCGGGATCGCCGCAGTCGATGCGGATGGCATCGAGGTCGGGCCCGCCTGCGGCCACCGCCTCACGGATGCCCTGCGGGACGTCGAAGGTGTCGACCAGCAACGTGGTCCGGGTCCCGAGGGCGGCGATCTGCGCGCGGAAGGCCGTGGGCTCGTCGTCGTGCACCAGCGTGAAGGCGTGTGCGGAGGTACCGAGCGTCCGCAGCCCGTACCGGCGGCCGGCCTCCAGGTTCGAGGTGCCGATGAACCCGACCAGGACGGCCGCCCGCGCGGCAGCGACGGCGGCCTCCTCGTGGGTGCGTCGGCTGCCGAACTCGAACAGCGGGCGGCCGTCGGCGGCCACGACCATGCGTGACGCCGCGGACGCCACCGCGGTGTCGTGGTTCAGGACCGACAGCAGCACCGTCTCGAGCAGCACGGCGTCCCCGAAGCTGGCCGAGACGGTCATCGCCGGCACGTTCGGGGACACGATCTCGCCCTCGGGGAGCGCCCAGGCGTCGCCGCGGAACCGGTACCCGGCCAGCCAGGCCAGCGTGGGCTCCGAGACCACGGCGTCGCGCTCCAGCGCGGCGAGCACCTCGTCGTCGAAGCGGTGGCTCGCGATGGCATCGATGGCGCGATCGAGACCGGCGGTGACGGCGTACCGGCGCCCTTCCGGGAGCCGGCGCGTGAACAGCTCGAACACGCAGGGACGATCGATCGTGCCGTCGGCTCGGGCCGCGTCGAGCATCGTCAGCTCGTAGCGGTCGGTGAGCAGCGCGGTCGACGCGGCACCCGCGGCAGCGGCGGGGGAAGCGGAGCTGGCGGTCACGGGGATCTCCGTCGGTCGGGGACGACCGTAGCGCGGTTCTGGTCACAGTGACCTGAACGGTCGTGGGCTCGCGGACACGCGACGTCGGCGTGGTCCGGGGTCAACCTCGCGACGGCGATCCACTTCGCCATCCTCCTGCGGTGGGGCATCGTTCCCACGCTCGTGGCGATCGTGCTGGCCACGGTCACCGGCGAGCTGGCACGTCGCAAGCCGCTGCACAAGCTGACGTACAACGTCGCGCAGTGCTCGCTGTCGTTCCTCGCCGCCTGGGGTGTCCTCCGCCTCGCCGGGTGGGAGGCGTCGCCGCTCCTGCCCGCCGACCTGCGACCCGCGGACCTGCTGCTGGTCGCCGCGGCTGGCCTCGCCTACCACGTCGTCAACATCGGCCTCGTCGGGACGGCCCTCGCGCTCATCGCCGGAAGCACCTGGTGGGCGACCACCGCGGACAACGTCTGGTGGTACACGCGCACGACCCTGGCGGTGCTCGCGATCGGCCCGCTGATCGTCGTGGTCTCCATGGTGCACGCGGGCTTCCTGATCCTGCTGGTGCTGCCGCTGTGGCTCATCTACGCGGTCGCCAAGCTGTCGCTCGACCGCGAGCTGCGGGCCTCGACCGACTCGCTGACGGGCCTGGCCAACCGGGACCGACTCGAGCACCTCCTCGAGGAGCGCTCCGCCGCCGTCGCGCGGACCGGTCGGCGCATCGCGCTCTGCGTGGTCGACCTCGACCGCTTCAAGGAGGTCAACGACACGCTCGGTCACGCCACCGGGGACGCGCTGCTCCGCGCCGTCGCCGCCCGCCTGACGGCTGCCGTCCGCGAGGACGACGCGGTCGTCCGTCTCGGTGGCGACGAGTTCGTTCTGCTGCTCGATGTCGACGACCGGGCCGTCGCGGGCACCGTTGTGGAACGGATCGCCGTCCACGTCCACCGCCCCTACGACCTCGCCGGGGTGCGCCTCGAGGTCGCCATGAGCGTCGGGGTCGCGGTGCTCGGCGAGGACGGCGACGATCTCGACACCCTGATGCGTCGCGCCGACGTCGCGATGTACGACGCGAAGGCCTCCGGCGAGATCGTGCGCGTCTACCACCGCGAACTCGACCATCGGAGCATCCTCACCGGCGAGCTCGTGGCCGACCTACGCCGTGGGATGACGGCCCGGGAGCTCGAGCTCCACTACCGACCGCAGGTCTCCATCCCGGACCGAGCGGTGATCGGCGTCGAGGCGTTGGTGCGCTGGCAGCACCCCACCCGCGGGTTGCTCGCACCGGGCGCGTTCCTGCCGGTCATCGAGCGCACCGCGACGATGCGACAGCTGACCACCGAGGTCCTCGAGCTCGCCCTGGCCCAGTGCGCGAGGTGGCGACGCCTCGGGCTCGGCGTCCCGGTGTCGGTGAACGTGTCCATGCACGACCTCGCCGACGTGACGTTCGCCGACCGGGTGGTCGCGGGGATCGCTCGGCACGGGCTGGCGGCCGGCGATCTGTGCATCGAGATCACCGAGCAGGCGCTGGTCGGGGACACCGATGAGATCATCGCGACGCTGGACGCGTTCGCCGCGGCCGGCATCAGGTTGAGCCTCGACGACTTCGGGACCGGCCACGCGTCGCTCACCTGGTTGAGCCTGCTCCCGATCAGCGAGGTCAAGGTCGATCGTGGGTTCGTGGCCGACCTGGTCGAGGGCCGCCCAGCGGTGGGAGCGATCGTGCGCTCCGTCCTCGAGTTGGCACGTGCCATCGGTGCCAGGTCCGTCGCGGAGGGCGTCGAGACCGAGACGCAGTGGGCCGTCCTGGAGTCGCTCGGCTGCGACGCCGCGCAGGGGTGGTTGACCGCTCGACCGATGCCACAGGACGAGGCGACGGACTGGCTGCTCGAACGGACCGGCTCGGGCGATCACCGCGCCGACGCCGACGACGCGGAGACGGTCGCCTGAGCCGAGGGCCGACCGGAGGCAACCTGGGCGACCGCTAGCCTCTGGACGCTCCCGTCCCGCTCGAGGAGGCCCTCCGTGGCCCTGTCCGATGACGAGGTCCGCCACGTGGCGTCCCTCGCTCGCTTGGCGTTGACCGACGACGAGGTCACGGCGCTGGCTCCCCAGCTGTCGGCGATCCTCGACTACGCCGAGCAGGTCGGTGAGGTGGCTGCGGCCGACGTCCCGCCGACCACCCACCCCTTCGCGCTGACCAACGTCTCGCGGCCCGATGATCCGTCACCCTCGATGCCACGCGAGGACGTGCTCGCGATGGCTCCGCAGGTCGAACAGGACCGCTTCGCCGTCCCCCGTATCGTCGCGGAGGAGGGCTGATGACCGAGCTCACCACCCTGTCCGCCACCGAGTTGGCCGTCCGCCTGCGCGCTCGGGAGGTCTCCGCTCGGCAAGCCGTCGACGCCCACCTCGACCGCATCGCCGCGGTCGACGGGGTCGTCACCGACGGTGACGTGTGGCGCCCCGCGGACGAACCCGGCGACGGTGATCTGCACGCCTTCCTCGCCGTCACCGCGACCGCTGCCCGCCAGCACGCGGACGACGTCGACACCCGCCGCGCGGCCGGCGTCGAGCTCTCGCCCCTGGCTGGCGTGCCGCTCGCGCTGAAGGACGTCCTGACGATGCGCGGCGCCCCGACGACGTGTGGGTCGCGGATGCTCGAGGGCTGGATCCCGCCGTACGACGCGACCGTCACCGAGCGCCTGCGCGACGCCGATCTCGTCGTCCTCGGCAAGACCAACATGGACGAGTTCGCGATGGGCTCGTCGACCGAGAACTCCGCGTACGGCCCCACCCGGAACCCGTGGGACACCGATCGGGTGCCGGGTGGTTCCTCGGGCGGGTCGGCGTCAGCGGTCGCCGGGCTGCTCGCTCCGTTGTCGATCGGGACCGACACCGGTGGCTCGATCCGTCAGCCCGCGGCGTTGACGGGCCTCGTCGGCGTCAAGCCGACCTACGGCACGGTGTCACGCTACGGGCTGGTCGCGTTCGCCTCGTCGCTCGACCAGGCGGGCCCCTTCGCCCGCACCGTCGAGGATGCCGCCACCCTGCACGAGCTCATCGCCGGTCACGACCGTCGCGACTCGACCTCGGTCCCCGATCCGGTTCCGTCGCTGACCGCGACGATGCGCGACGGCATCGAGGGGCTGCGGATCGGGGTCATCTCCGAGCTCCGCGGCGAGGGGTACGAGCCCGGCGTCGCACGGGTCTACGACGAAGCGCTCGCCCGTTTCGAGTCGCTCGGGGCCACGCTCGTGGACGTGTCGTTGCCGAACGCCGCGTACGGCCTGCCGGCCTACTACCTCATCGCCCCGTCCGAGGCCTCGTCCAACCTGGCCCGGTTCGACGGCGTGCGGTACGGCGTCCGCGTCGACGCCGAGACCGCCGAGCTGATGAACGCGGCCACCCGCGAGCGAGGTTTCGGACCCGAGGTCAAGCGCCGCATCATGATCGGCACCCACGCGCTGTCGTCCGGTTACTACGACGCGTACTACCTGCAGGCTTCCAAGGTCAGGACGTTGATCGCCCGGGACTTCGCTGCGGCCTTCGAGACCGCCGACGTCCTCGTCAGCCCCACCTCACCGTCGGTGGCGTTCGGGCTCGGGACCAAGACCGCCGACCCGCTGGCGATGTACCTCAACGACGTCGCGACCGTGCCGGCGTCGCTCGCGGGTGTCCCCGCGATGTCGCTGCCGGCCGGGCTCGCCGAGGCGGCTGACGCCCCCGGCACGGCGCTGCCTGTCGGGTTGCAGCTGATGGCGCCGCTGCTCCGCGATGACCTGCTCTACCGCGCCGGGTACGCCTTCGAACAGACGACCGGCTTCTCCCCGATCCCGGTCGGTGACCGTGCCGTGGAGGTGACCGCGTGACCACCAGTGATGTGACCGAGGTGCCCGTCCCGGGCGAGCTGCGCGACGCCGACAAGCTGCAGAAGGACACCGGCACCGCGGGTGTGGTGCCCGAAGGCTGGGCGATCACCATCGGGCTCGAGGTCCACGTCGAACTCACGACCCGCACGAAGATGTGGTGCGGATGCTCGACCACCTTCGGCGGTGAACCCAACACCAACGTCTGCCCGGTCTGCACCGGCCAGCCGGGGGCGCTGCCGGTGGTCAACGTGCGGGCGGTCGAGGACGCGGCGCTGCTCGGCCTCGCGCTCAACGGGTCCATCGCCGAGGTGTGCCGGTTCCACCGCAAGAACTACTTCTACCCCGATATGGCCAAGAACTACCAGATCAGCCAGTACGACGTCCCGCTCGTCCACGACGGCTACCTCGACGTGCCCGGTCCCGACGGCCAGCCGCACCGGGTCGGGATCGAACGCCTCCACATGGAGGAGGACACCGGCAAGTCGCTGCACGTGGGCGAGTCCGGCCGGCTCCACGGCGCCGACCGGTCCCTGATCGATTACAACCGGTGCGGCATCCCTCTCCTCGAGGTGGTGTCGCGTCCGCACGTGCACGACCCGGACACCGCGCAGGCCTACCTGCGCGAGCTGGTCGCCATCGTCCGTGCGACCGGCGTCTCGGACGCCCGGATGGAGGAGGGCTCGATCCGGTGCGACGCGAACGTCTCGGTCGCCCGTCCCGGCGAGCCGCTCGGCACCCGCTGCGAGATCAAGAACCTCAACTCGGTGCGCTCGCTCGGTCGGGCGATCGCGTACGAGGCCGCCCGGCAGGTCGCCGTGATCGAGGACGGCGGCACGATCGTGATGGAGACCCGGCACTGGGACGAGGGAGGCGGTGTCACCGAGACGCTCCGCAAGAAGGAATCGGTGACCGACTACCGCTACTTCCCCGACCCCGACCTGGTCGCGATCGTGTCACCCGTCGAGTGGGTCGATGGCGTGCGGACCCGCCTGCCCGAGCTGCCCGCACAGACCCGGACCCGGCTCATCGATGCGGGCGTCGCGTCCGAGGCCGCCGGATCGCTGGTCGGTAGCGACCTGCTGCCCCGCTACGACGATGCCGTCGCGGCCGGCGCGGCACCGGATGCGGTCGCCAAGTGGCTGACCGGGGACCTGACGGGTCTGCTCGGCGCCGCGGGGCTCACGGCCGACGAGGCGGGCGTCACCGGCGCCCACGTCGCCGAACTCGTGCAGCTCGTCGAGGTTGGCACGCTGTCGACCAAGCTCGCCAAGCAGGTCCTGGAGGTGCTGGTCGAAGAACGTGGCGCGAAGGGGCCCGCGGCCATCGCGTCCGAACGCGGGTTGCAGCAGGTCTCCGACGAGGGCGAGCTGCGCAGCATCTGCGAGCAGGTCGTCGCCGACAACGCCGCCACCGTCGAGCAGATCCGCGGCGGCAACGACAAGGCCATCGGTGCGCTCGTCGGACAGGTCATGAAGGCCACGAAGGGGCAGGCCGACCCGCGCAAGACCAACGAGCTGCTCCGCGAGCTCATCGGTTGATCGGCGCCGCTGCGCGCCGTCGGCGCGCAACGGCGACCCACCTCGGTCCGGTCGCCACCGGGCGGTGGGGTCCGGGGTCACGAGGTCCTGGGACCTCGGACCCCCGCCCGTCGACGGTGGTGCGGGGGTCGGTCAGTCGTCGAGCTGGAAGGTCACCAGCAGGTTGACCTGGTAGCCCGAGACTTTGCCGTCGGTCAGGGTCACCCGCTGTTCCTTCACCCAGGCGGACTGGACGTTGCGGAGCGTCTTGTTGGCACGGTCGACGCCGGCCTTGATGGCGTCCTCGAAGCTCGATTCCGACTTGGCGCTGATCTCGGTCACGCGTGCCACGGTCGTCGTCATGGTTCTCCCTCTCGTCGGGTGTTGCGGTCGCCGCGCACCCTGGCGCCTCGAGCGCGACCGCGCAGGGGTCGAACGGCCACGACCACCGCGGCGACGCGAGAGCCAGCGCCCGTTCGGGCGTCGGTCGACAGGACGCCCATCTGGTCGCTGTCGTCGAGCAACCGACCGACCTCGGTCAGGATCTCGGTTCCGGTGCCACGGCCCTGGTGCGCAGGTGCCGTCGCCACCGCCTCGACGTCGCCCGGGAGGTCGCCGTGGTGAACGTGGAGATGGTCGTCACGCCTCGTTCCGGACCGGCCCGGAGTCGAAGGCCAGCAGGTCGGTCCCGAGGTGCGCCGCGGCTGCCTCGCTGGCGTTGCGCACCACCACACCGTGGGAGCGCTCGAACAGCGGCCGCGCGATCGGCGTCAGCAGGTCCATCCAGCGGGCGGTCGTCACGACGTCCCACACGAAGTGGACGTCGGTGGCGGTGGTCCCGCCGGAGAGGTCCCACGTGCCGGTGCCGTCGAGCTGCCCGGAGGAGCGCATCCGCAGGTGCGATCGCCAGCTCCCATCGGGGCGGGCGGCCGGCCCGTCCACCTCGACCGTCTCGATCGAGGCGGACAACCGGTACCCGACGGGTGCACGGACGGTCGCGTCGAAGGTGCGTCCCACGCCGCGTTCGTCCCCGTCGTCGACCCGGCGCACCTCGACGGCGTCGCCCCACAGCTCGAGCCACCCGGACGGGTCCACGATGGCCCGGTGCACCTCACTCACCCCGGCGCCGAAGCGCATCCGCGTCGAGAACCGGTACCTCGCCACGGGTCCCTCGCCGTCGTCGTGTCTGGTGGCGGGACGCTAGACGGCTCGTCGGCACCACGGCACGGGACCGTCGGGCGCCCGACCCGTTAGCGTCCCTGCGATGACCGACCACGTTGCCCCCGAGCCGCTCGACACCATCGCGGGCAGCGTGCGAGCCGAGATCGAGGTGAGCCGGTCGCGCTTCATCGCCGACCTCGTGCCCATCGCGGACGAGCCCGGCGCATCGGACGTGGTCGCTGCGGCGCGCCGCGAGTTCCACGGGGCCCGCCACCACTGCAGCGCGTGGGTGCTCGGCCCGGACGGTCAGCGGGTCCGCTCGAACGACGATGGTGAGCCCGCAGGGACGGCGGGTGCACCGATGTTGGCTGTGCTCGAGGGGGCCGCCCTCACCGACGTGGTCGCGGTGGTCACGCGCTACTTCGGCGGCACGCTGCTCGGCGCTGGTGGGCTCGTCCGCGCCTACGGGGACACCGTCAGCGCCGCGGTGGTCGCAGCGGAGCGGCGCCGCCGGCGGCTCGTGTCCCGGGTCGAGGTGCAGGTCGCGCACGCGGAGGCCGGCAAGCTCGAGCACCTGCTCCGACGGTGGGTGGAGGGTGCGCGGGGGGCGGTCGACGATGTCCGTTACGGGCCGACCGCGATCCACCTCGTCGTGGCGGTCCCGCTCGACGAGAAGGCGGAGCTGCTGGCGGCGCTGGCGGCCAGCGGGGTGACCCACCGGGTCGGCGAGCTCGGCGAGGCCATCCGCGCCCTACGGTGACCGTTGGAACCAGGGACCGGCCGGGGGCGCGACCCTCGCTGCGGCCGGGCGGCCGCACGTCCCGCGGGCGCTCACCCTCTACCCTCGGTGGCCGCGGGCGAGCGCCCGTGCGTGGCGCCCGTCGAGGCGTGCCCAACGACCGTGCCAGGACCGCTGCTCACAGACGGTGCCGAGGACCAGGAGCCCGACCGTGGTGCTCGAGAGGATCGGGTCGCCCGCCGACCTGAAGGCGCTGCCGCTCGAGGACCTTCCGGCGCTCGCCGAGGAGCTGCGGGCGGCCATCATCGCCGCGGTGGCGCGACTTGGGGGACACCTCGGCTCGAACCTCGGTGTGGTGGAGCTGACCATCGCGCTGCACCGCGTGTTCGACTCCGGCGGCCGCGACCTCCTGCTCTGGGACACCGGACACCAGGCCTACGTCCACAAGATGCTGACGGGCCGCAGTGGGATGTTCGACACGCTCAAGCAGTCCGGCGGGCTGTCGGGGTACCCGTCCCGCTCCGAGTCCGAGCACGACGTCATCGAGAACAGCCACGCCTCGACGGCGCTGTCGTGGGCCTTCGGCGTCGCCCGGGGCGAGCAGGCCAAGGACCCCGAGGACCGTCGCCGGGTCGTCGCGGTGGTGGGTGACGGCGCGCTGACGGGCGGGATGGCCTACGAGGCCCTCAACAACCTCGGCCACCACCGGCTGCCGGTCCTGATCGTGCTCAACGACAACGGCCGGTCCTACGCCGAGACCGTCGGGCGGTTGTCCGAGCGGGTGTCCGACCTGCGGACCGACCCGCGGTACCGCACCTGGCGTGCTCGCCTCGACCGGGTCCTGTCGCGGGTCCCGCTGGTTGAACGGGTCGCCGGCGCGGGGCTCGAGGGCATCAAGCAGTTCGTGTCCGACGCGCCGGCGCTGCAGTCCTTCGTCGAGGCGCTCGGGGTGCGGTACCTCGGTCCGGTCGACGGCCATGACGTCGCGCGGCTCGAGCACGTGTTGACGACGGCCGAGCGGCTCACCGGCCCCGTCCTGGTCCACGTCCTCACCCAGAAGGGCAAGGGGTACGAGCCGGCCGAGACCGACCTCGAGATGCACCTGCACGACACCTCGGCCTTCGACCTGCTGGCCGGTCCCGGCAACGGCGGTGTCCCCAAGCCGCGCGGGTGGACGGCGGCGTTCTCGGACGCCATCACCGACCTCGCGACGCGTCGTCGCGACGTGATCGCCATCACCGCGGCGATGCCCGGGTCGACCGGCCTGCTCCCGCTCGCCGAGCGGCGCCCCGACCAGGTGCTCGACGTCGGTATCGCCGAGCAGCACGCGATCACGGCCGCTGCGGGGATGGCGCAGGCCGGCTTGACCCCGGTCGTCGCGTTGTACTCCACGTTCTTCACCCGCGGCTTCGACCAGGCCAACCTCGACGTCGGGCTGCACGACGAGCACGTCGTCTTCTGCTTCGACCGGGCGGGCATCACCGGCAACGACGGCGCCTCGCACCAGGGCGTGCTCGACCTGGGGCTGATGCTGCGCATCCCGACCGCCACGGTGCTCGCACCCTCCACCGAGGAGGACCTGCGCGCCCTGCTCGAGGTGGCGCTCGACCTCGACGGTCCCGTGTCGTTGCGGTTCCCGAAGTACGCCGTCGCGACGGCTGCCGCCCTCGGGCTCGATGGGCCCGGGGAAGGGCTCGAGGCGGCGGAGGTGCGCCGGGTCGCGGAGGAGGTCGACACCGACCTGTGCCTGCTCGCCGTCGGCGACCGGGTGGGACCCGCCCTCGAAGCGGCCGAGCTGCTCGGTGAACACGGCATCGAGACGACCGTCTGGGACGTGCGTTCGGTGCGGCCCGCCGACCCGCGGATGCTCGCCGCAGCCGCGCAGGCGCCTCTCGTCGTCACGGTCGAGAACGGCTACGTCGCCGGCGGGGCCGGCGCCCACCTCGCCGACCGGATCGTCGAGTTGGCCGGCGTCCGCGAGGCGCCGCCGGTGCTGCGCCTCGGCGTGCCCGACACCTACATCAGCCACGCCAAGCCGGACGCGATCCTCGCCGAACTCGGGCTCGACGCCGCCGGCATCTCCTCCGCTGTCCGCAAGGTGCTCAGCGACGGGTAGGCGCGGGGACTTGCGTCGCGCCCGGCCATCGGGGAACATCGTCGGACTTCCCACCGGAAGACACGCGTTGCGCACCGACACCGTCACGACCCGCCCGGCGTTCCGCGCCGGGTCCGTCGTGTCCGTGATCGTCGTTACGTAGCGCGTGCTCGCTCGGGCACGCGCGAACCTCCCGGATCGGGAGGTTCTCTCGTGAGAGGGGTACCAACGGCACGGCGCCGATCCGCCGCCGACAGGAGACACGATGTCGCTCGCCCCCGAGGCCGCAGGACCCGGTTCCGCCGGGACCGCTCCGCGCCCGCACGAACGCACCGGTGAGGTCATCACCGGTGCACAGGCGGTCATGCGCAGCCTCGAGGCGCTCGGGGTCGACGTGGTCTTCGGCTACCCGGGTGGCGCCATCCTGCCGGCCTACGACCCGCTCATCGACGCCGGGTTCGAGCACGTGCTCGTCCGCCACGAGCAGGGCGCGATCCACATGGCGGAGGGCTACGCCCACGCGACGGGCCGCGTCGGCGTCTGCATCGTCACCTCGGGCCCGGCGGCGACCAACCTCGTCACCGGTCTGGCCGATGCTCACATGGACTCGCTCCCCATCCTGGCCATCACCGGACAGGTCGCCACGACCGCGATCGGCTCCGATGCCTTCCAGGAGGCGGACGTCACCGGCATCACGATGCCGATCACCAAGCACAACGAGATCGTGTACTCCGCCGACCGCATCGCTGGTGCGCTCGCCGAAGCGTTCCACATCGCCCGGTCGGGACGCCCCGGGCCGGTGCTGATCGACCTGCCGAAGGACGTGCTGAACGCGACCGTCGAGTGGCGCTGGCCCGACCAGCTCGACCTGCCCGGGTACCGGCCGACGGTGCGCGGTCACGGCAAGATGATCCGCGAGGCGCTCGACCTCATCGCCGGCGCGCAGCGCCCGGTCATCTACGCCGGTGGGGGTCTCGTCCGTGCGGGTGCTGACGCCGAGCTGCGCGAGTTCGCCGAGACGCTCGGTCTGCCGGTCGTGACCACGCTGATGGCCCGCGGGATCCTGCCCGACACCCACGAGCTGACCGTCGGGATGCCCGGGATGCACGGCCACTACGCCGCGGTCAAAGCCTTCCAGGAGACCGACCTGCTCGTCACCCTCGGTGCACGCTTCGACGACCGCGTGACCGGCGACCTCGGCAGCTTCGCGCCCCTCGCCAAGGTCGTCCACGTCGACGTCGACCCCGCCGAGATCGGCAAGAACCGGGCCGTCGACGTGCCGATCGTGGGTGACGTCAAGGTCGTGCTCGGCCAGCTGCTGGAGGTGCTCGAGGACAAGCGCGCCAAGGGGCAGCTCGAGGAGCTGGTCCCCGACGTGGCGGCCTGGCGGGACCACCTCGACCGGATGAAGTCCGAGCACCCCCTGCGTGTCGATCAGCCCGACACCGGCGTGCTCAAGCCGCAGACCGCGATCCGTGCCATCCACGCCACGTGGGGGGACGAGGCGGTGTACGTCGCCGGCGTCGGACAGCACCAGATGTGGTCGGCCCAGCACATCCCCTACAGCCGCGGCCGGCAGTGGATCAACTCGGGCGGGCTCGGGACGATGGGCTTCGCCGTCCCCGCCGCGATCGGGGCCAAGGTCGGGGTCGGGCGTGACGTCCCCGTCGTCGCGATCGACGGCGACGGCTGCTTCCAGATGACCTTCCAGGAGCTCGCCGCCGCGGTGCAGCACGACATCCCCGTGGTGTTCTGCGTGATCAACAACGGCTACCTCGGCATGGTGCGCCAGTGGCAGCACCTGTTCTACGACGACCGGCTGTCGCAGGTGGCGCTGCCGCAGGACCTGCCCGACCTGATGAAGCTGGCGGACGCCTACGGCATGCCGGGCTTCCGCGTCACCACCGTCGACGAGCTCGATGCGACGCTGGCCGAGGCGAAACGGATCACCGACCAGCCCATCCTGGTCGAGTTCCGCGTCGACCCGGACGAGATGGTCTTCCCGATGGTCCCGTCGGGAGCCAGCAACGACGAGATCCTCGAGTCCGCCGAGGAGTGGCACGCCCGTGCCGCGGCGGTGGCCGCGGTGGACGACAGCTCACCCCAGGACCTCGGCGTCGGACCGGAGATCATCTGATGAGCCACCACACCCAGCACACCCTGTCGGTGCTCGTCGAGAACAAGCCCGGCGTGCTCACCCGCATCGCGGGCATGTTCGCCCGGCGCAACTACAACATCCACTCGCTGGCGGTCGGCCCGACCGAGGATCCTCGCGTGTCCCGGCTCACGTTGGTCGTCGGGACCGAAGCGGTCCAGCTCGAGCAGATCGTCAAGCAGCTCAACAAGCTGGTCCACGTGCTGAAGATCGTCGAGCTCGAGGAAGGTGACACCGTCGAACGCGAGCTGCAGCTCATCAAGGTCGCGTGCGACGCCTCCACACGCAGCCAGGTCATCGAGCTCGCGAAGGTCTTCCGTGCCAACGTCGTCGACGTGGACCACGACTCGCTGACCATCGAGGCGGCCGGTGACCCCGAGAAGCTCGGGGCGATGGTCGAGCTGCTCGAACCCTTCGGGATCCGCGAGATGGTCCGGAGCGGGCGGATCGCGCTCGCCCGCGGCGCGCGCAGCATCACCGACGGGTCCAAGGTCCGGATGCAGCGCGTGGTCTGAACCCGTCCGCGGTCAGGTCGCGGCGGGGAGCTCGAGGGTGAGCACGGCCCCGCCCTCGGGGACGTCCCGGCCCGAGAGGTGGCCACCGAGCCGTCGGGCCAGGTCGGCAGCCGTCGCCAGACCGAGACCGCTCCCGTCGCGTCCGTTCGAGGTGGCACCGCGCACGAACGGCGCGAACAGATCGTCGTCGCCACCGAGCCCGGGTCCGTCGTCGTGGACCTCGATGGTGACGACCGCCCCTCCGCCGCCGATCGTCACCTGGACCGTCCCGTCGCCGCCGTAGCGCAGCGCGTTGTCGACCAGGTTCGTCACGATCCTCCGTAACGCGTCGGGGTCAGCGAGCGCGGACCGGTCCTGACCTGACACGACGGTTCGTGCCTCGGCATCGGCGCCGACGGACGCGATCGCCTCGAGCAGCACGCCTCGGACCTCGACCCGCCGAGGCGCGAGTGGCGTCGTGCCGACGCGAGCGTGTTCGACCGCCGCGGTGAGGGTGCGGTCCACGCGATCGAGCGCGGCTTCGGCCCGGCCGACCAGCGCTTCGAGGTCCGGTGCCAGCTCACCGAGCTGCTCGCGCACGAGCGACACCGCGCTGCGTGCGGTGAGCAGCGGCGTGCGCACGTCGTGAGCCAACCGCCCGACCACCTCGTCTGCTGCGGCGTGCGACGCGAGTGCTCGGTGCACCGCGGTGGCACCGGCGACGGAACCTGGCTCCGGTTGCCTCTCGGACACGCTGTACCTCCCGAGCGCCTCTCCGCGGCGGCTCAGCGGTGAACGGTACGGTCGCGTGCCGATGCCGTCGCGCGAACCGGAGCGACCGGCGCGGAAGCAGACCCCGTCGCACGAGGCCGCCCGAGATGCACCCCGTCGGGGTGGCACGCGACGACGACCGTAGGAGCCAGCGTGACCGCCACCGCCTTCCCCGCCGCCACCCCACCGGAGCGACTGCTCCTCGGGCCCGGCCCCTCACCGGTCCACGAGCGGGTCACAGCGGCGCAGGCGCGCCAGGTCGTCGGCCACCTCGACCCGTGGTTCCTCGAGGTGATGGACCAGATCGCCGCGATGCTGCGTGTGGTCATGCGCACGGCGAACCCGCTGACCTACGCGGTGTCGGGGACCGGGTCCGCTGGGATGGAGACGGCGGTGGTCAACACCGTCGAACCCGGCGACACCGTCATCGTCGGGATCAACGGGGTCTTCGGCGGTCGCATCGCGGACACGGCGGAACGTGCGGGTGCCGAGGTCGTGCGCATCGAGGAGCCCTGGGGCCGGATCATCGCGACCGACCGCGTCGCCGAGGCGCTCCAGGCACACCCCGGCGCGAAGTTCGTCGCCCTCGTCCACGCCGAGACGTCCACCGGCGCCCACCAACCGCTCGAGGAGGTCGGCGCGCTCCTGGCCGACACCGACACCCTGTTCCTCGTCGACAGCGTGACCGGTCTGGGTGGCGTCCCGCTCGAGGTGGATGACTGGGGGGTCGACGTCCTGTACTCCGGCACCCAGAAGTGCCTCTCGGTCCCCCCGGGGCTGGCGCCGGTCACGTTCTCGGCGAAGGCCGAGGCCGTCCTCGACGCGCGCACGGCTCCCGTCCGGTCGTGGTACCTCGACGTGTCGGCGATCCGCACGTACTGGGGACAACCCGCGGGTGGGGGGTCGGCGAAGCGCGCGTACCACCACACCGCGCCGATCAGCGCGCTCTTCGGGCTGCACGAAGGGCTGCGCATGGTGCTGGAGGAGGGTCTCGAGACCCGCTGGGCCAGGCACGCGGAGGTGGGCGAGCTGTTCCAGAGCCACCTCGAGGACCGTGACATCGAGCTGCTCGCCCAGCAGGGGCACCGGCTGCCGCAGCTGACCTCGTTCGCGTGGCCGGAGGGCGTGGACGAGGGCGCGCTCCGCAGCCGCCTGCTCGACGAGCACGGCATCGAGGTCGGTGGTGGGCTCGGCACCTTCGCGGGCACGGCCTGGCGGGTGGGCCTGATGGGCGAGGGGGCGACCCACGCGAACGTCGACCGTCTGCTCGACGCGATCGACGAGCTCCGCGAGCGCTGACCTCCCGTCACCGCGACGGTCATCGGTCGTTCGAACGGGGGAACCGGCGGGTACGCGGGGCGGGGTATCGCCGCGTGGTCCAGGGCCGCCGGAGCCGGGAGAGCTCGTCGTGCGTCCATCGTCGCTGCGTTCCGTCCTCGCCATCGGCACCGCAGGGGTCATGGCCCTCGGCGCCGTGCCGCCACCCGTCAACGGCGTACCGGTCCCGGACCCGCTGGGTCCGATCGTGGGCGACCTCGTCGCCGCGATCCCGCCGGAGGCGCTCGGTGCGCTCGGCGACCTGTCGTCCCTGGTGCCCGAGGACGGTCCGCTCGGCACCGTCGGTGACCTGGTGCGTCCCGCCCGGGACGCTGAACCGGTCGTCCTGACCGGCACGGCCCTGCCGGCCTGGTCGCGCTCGCCCGCCACCGGCACGCCGGCGACCTACCCGGGCGGCACCGACGAACAGAACGGCCTCGGCGACCTGGTCCGGTCCGCGCACCACGGCACCATCGTCGTACCGCCCGACCCACGCGACGGCACGAACGCTCCCGTCGACGCGGTCACCGCGTGGCGGTGGGATCCGGACGCCGGGTTCGTCGAGGTGCCCGTGCAGGTCGATGAACGCTTCCCCCACTTCCTCGCCAACGCCCGCTCGACGTTCTCGGTGTACTCCGGCGCCGACACCGAGCTGACCTACGCCTGGGGCGGCGACGGACGCAGCACCGTCGGCGAGGAGGCCTGGAAGAAGGTCGCCGGCGAGTGCGTCGCCCGGTACCCGGAGGCGGACGAGCTCGAGACGCTGGCGGCCGTAGGGGTCATCACCCCCGGCCAGGGCGAGACGCTGACCGACTACCTCGGCCCGAAGGCCGACCCGGTCCCCGGCCTCGACGACGACGACGAGATCGCCTTCCTCGCCGAGGACGCTGGCCCGCGTGCCCCGGCCGACCGCGCTCCTGACCGCGTCGACGGCGCCTCGAAACACGAGGTCGTGCTGGTCGACCCGCTCACCGGCGAGGTGTCGTACATCTACCTCTTCCTGGCCGACGACGGTCCGTCGTTCAGCGCCGATGACGGGTACGTCCAGCTCGAGCGGGATGACACCGCCGACTGGTGGGCGGACCGGGGCAGTTGGGCCGCGACCGACCCCGAGAAGATCGGCACGTCCAACACCGGGTACGGCGCGAACCTGCCCGGGACCGCGTGCGTCGTGGCACAGGGCCGCGACTACGAGCTCGGGCAGGCACGGCCCTCGAGCGATCGGTTCCCGCTCGACGGCATGAAGGTGCGCACCGACGCTTACGAGTTCGACGCCTCGGGTCGCTGGATGAAGCGCGCGATGCGCATCGCCCCGCCCGGCGCCGCCCCGTCGAAGGTCGGCACGCCGTTCGACGACCGTGGCTGGGAGTACGGCGATGACCTGGTCGACCGCTGGAAGGGCCGGGCGTTCCAGCAGTCCCCGGACTCCGCGGTCTCGCTCGTCGGTTTCGAGGACGAGCAGGTCAACTGGGAGGCGAACGCCTCGCTGATCGGGTGGCGGTCCGGACCGGTCCGCGCCATCCGCGAGGTCTGGGGTGCCGACTCCGGGACCAACGTGACCAAGACCGAGACCTTCTACCGCGACGGGATCCAGTACCGCTACCGGGTGCGGGTCCACCCGATCCCGCCGGACGGCCTCTACACCTCGTGGGACTACGACGGTGACGTCGCGGCTTGCTACTACAACGTGACCACGGTGCTGCAGGACCGTCGCGACGGCGACTGCGTCGGCGGCGTCCAGGTCGACGGTGTGGACGACGAACGGGTCGGCAACATCGACGGGTTCGACCTGAACGGTGACGGGGACATCGACTTCCCCGCGTTCTTCGACGTCACCGATCCGACCTTCGACGTGCCGCTCGCGTTCGGCCGGTGGGAGCAGGTCTCCGGCAAGGACGACAACGGCAGCCTGGTCTACCTGTTCGAGATGACGGGTCCGACCACGCTGACCAACCCGATCGTCATCCCCTACTACCGCGACGACGCGTGCCTCGACGACGGGACCGGTGACCTACCCGTCGCGCGTCCGTGGCCGGGCGAGCCGTCGACCGACCAGCGGGTCGTGGCCGGCTACCAGCTGGCCGGGGGGTACGGACCGGACGACGAGGTGCCGTGCGCGGACCGTCAGGGTGCGTACGGCAGCCACGGGGTCCACTTCCTGGTCACCCACGACAGCGATAACGCCTTCGTCGGCTCACCGGTGCCGCTGACCGAGATCGACGGGTCGCAGTGGCAGTGGGCCGTCCCGACCGAGGCGCCTGGTGCGGTGGGCGATCGGTACGCCCAGACGCGGCGGGTCCCGCTCGTGCCGGTGGTGCTCGGCCAGGGCTCCGCGGTCGTGGCGAGCCCCGATGACGGTGGCCCGGATGACGGCGGCCCGGACGACGGCGGCCCGGACGACGGCGGCACCGATCCAGGGGGTCCGGACCGCGGACCGTCGTCCTGCCCCGATCGAGGTGGCCCGCAACGGGGTGACCCGGACCGCGGCGAGGGAACGCCGGGGCGCGGTTGCGGCCGACGCTGAACTCCACGGCCGCCGGCTACGGTCGGTGGCCGTGGAGCGACAGCGGCTGACCTGGAAGTGGCGCGTCATCACCGGTCTGGTGGTGGCGTTCGTCCGCCTGTGCCGGTGGCAGGTCGACGTCCAGGGCCTGACCAACGTCCCCCGACAGGGCGGGGCGGTGCTCGCCTTCAACCACCACTCCTACCTCGACTTCGTCATGTTGGCGTGGGCGCCGGTCCTGCGGGTGAAGCGCACCGTCCGGTTCCTGGCGAAGCGCGAGATCTGGGCCTCGCCGTGGACCGGGTGGCTCGCTCGCTGGGCCGAAGCGGTCCCCGTCGACCGCAGCTCGGCGACCGCCCGGGCCGATGCCTACGGCGCTGCTGTCGCCGCGTTGCAGGCCGGCGATCTGGTCGCGGTCGCTCCCGAGCAGACGATCTCGACCTCCTTCGACCTGCTGCCGTTCCGCACCGGTGCGGTCCGGATGGCGCAGCGGGCCGGCGTCCCGATCGTCCCCGTCATCGGCTGGGGTACCCAGCGCCTGGCCGCCAAGGACGTCGGGTTGCACATCCGGTCCGGTCGCGGCATCCCGATCGTCGTCCGCTACGGACCACCCCTGCACGTCGGGACCGACGAGGACCCGGCGGCGGCCACGGAGCGGCTGCAGGAGGCGATGACCGAGCTCCTCGACGAGGTGCAGCGCGACTACCCGGACGGGACACCGCCCGGTGCCTGGTGGGTCCCCGCCCGCCTCGGCGGCGGCGCGCCCGACCACGACGGGGTGCAGCGCGCCCACCTCGCCCGCTTCCGCGCGAAGGGACCCGACCCCGGCTGATGAGGGTCACGGGTTTCCGGAGAGCCGTCCGAGCCAGACCGTCCACCCTCCCACCGACCGCCGGAGCAGGCCGTGCCGCGTCCCATCCACCCCGGCAACCCGCGGGCATCCTGGCTCTACCGGTTCGCGGCGTGGTTCGCGTTCGCCGTCATGCGGCTCCAGCGTTGGCGCATCAGCGTCCGTGGGCTCGAACACGTACCGATGGCCGGCGGCGCCGTGATCGCGGCGAACCACACCTCGTTCTGGGACTTCTTCACCGTGGGACGCGAGCCCTACCTCCGCTGGAGCAGGCCCGTGCGGATCATGGCGAAGGAGTCGCTGTTCCGTGCGCCCTTCTTCGGGTTCCTGATGCGGCGGGCCGAGCACCTCCCCGTCCACCGTGGGGCTGGTGGGGACGCGCTCCGCAGCGGTGTCGTGGCGCTCGAAGCGGGCGAGCTCGTCCTCGTCCTGCCCGAACAGACCATCTCGCCCTCGTTCGAACTGCTGCCGTTCAAGACCGGCGCGGCCCGGATGGCCGCCGCTGCCGGTGTCCCGCTCGTCCCAGCGGTCTCGTGGGGATCGCACCGGTTCCACACCGTCGGACGGCGTCCGCGGTGGTCGTGGCGCCTGCACGTGAGCGTCGCGTACGGGGAACCGCTCCACCCCTCGCCGGACGATGACCCGCGGGAGGTCGCGGCCGAGCTCCGGCACCGCGTGCAGACGTTGCTCGAGGAGGTGCAGGCGGGGTACCCGGATCACGTCCCCGGGGCCTGGTGGATGCCGGCGCGGCTCGGCGGGGGTGCTCCGACGACCGAGGAGGGCGACCGCATCCTGGCCCGGATCCGCGAGGGCTGGAAGCCCAAGGACGCGGCGACCGGCTGAGCTCGCGTCAGGCGTCCAGGGTGGCGATCGCTCCGGCCCGAGCGACGGTGTCGCGTGCCTGGTCGACGTGCAGGTTCTCGATCATCCGACCGTTCACGGTGACCACACCGCGCCCCTCGCGTTCGGCCTCCTCGAAGGCGGCGATGATCTCCTCCGCACGGGCGACCTCATCGTCCGACGGCGCGAAGACCCGGTTGGCCGGTTCGAGCTGCTTCGGGTGGATCAGCGTCTTGCCGTCCATGCCGAACTGGCGGCCCTGGAGGCACTCGGCCTCGAACCCCTCGGCGTCGTCGAGGTCGTTGTAGACGCCGTCGACGATGGCCTTGCCACCCTCGCGCGCGCCGATGACCAGCTGCTGCAGCGCCGTCAGGAGGGGAGCTCGACCCGCGACGTGCTCGGCACGCAGCTCCTTGGCGAGGTCGTTGGTCCCGACGACCAGCACCGCCAGCCGCTCGGACGCCGTGGCGATCTCGAAGGCGTTCCGCACCGCCGCGGGGGTCTCGACCATCACCCAGATCCGGGTGCGATCCGGTGCACCGCCCGCCTCGAGCGCCCGCTCGATGGCGTGCACCTCGCCGGCCGATCCGACCTTCGGCACCAGCAGCGCGTCCGGGCCGGCCGCCGCGATGGCGGCGACGTCGCCCTCGTACCACGTCGTGTCGGCACCGTTGGCGCGGATCGCGACCTCGCGACGTCCGTACCGTCCGGACGATGCGGCCTCGCACACGCGGTCGCGCGCCTCCTCCTTCGCGTCGGGTGCGACGGCGTCCTCGAGGTCGAGGATCAGCGCGTCAGCCGGCAGCGAGGCGGCCTTCTCGAGGGCGCGGTCGTTCGCGCCCGGCATGTACAGGACGCTGCGGCGGGGACGGGTGGTGTCGGTCACGGTGATCTCCTCGGAGCGCTCGGGGGCGGCGGACCTGGCGGCGGTCGTCAGAGGTCGTAGGCCGCGGCGAGGTCGTCGTCGCGCTCGGCGAGCGTGCGGGCGAGGTCGAGCACGACCAGGCACTGCTTGTAGGTCGCATCGTCCTGCATCTTGCCGTCGATCATCACCGCGCCCGTCCCGTCGCCCATCGCCTCGACGACCTTCTTGGCCCACTCGACCTCCTCGACCTCGGGGGAGAAGACCTTCTTGGCGATGTCGATCTGGACCGGGTGCAGCGACCACGCACCGACGCACCCGAGCAGGTAGGCGTTGCGGAACTGGTCCTCGCAGGCGACCGTGTCCTTGATGTCGCCGAACGGGCCGTAGTACGGCAGGATCCCGGCGGTCCCGCAGGCGTCGACCATCCGGGCCACGGTGTAGTGCCACAGGTCCTGCTGGTAGGTCGTGCGCTCACCTTCGATGTCGCCGTCGACCGGGTCCTGGCGCACCAGGTAGCCCGGGTGACCGCCACCGACGCGGGTGGTCTTCATCCGACGGTCGGCGGCGAGGTCGGCCGGGCCGAGCGACAGTCCCTGCATCCGCGGTGAGGCGAGGCAGATCTCCTCGACGTTCGCCATCCCGCGGGCGGTCTCGAGGATGGCGTGGACCAGGATCGGACGGGTCAGGCCGGCCTTCGCCTCGAGCTGCGCGAGCATGCGGTCGACGAAGTGGATGTCCTCCGCGCCCTCGACCTTGGGCACCATGACGACGTCGAGCACGTCGCCGATCTCGGTCACCAGGGTGGTGAGGTCGTCGAGGATCCACGGCGAATCGAGCGCGTTCACCCGGGTCCACAGCTGCGTCCCTGTGGAGCTGTCCCAACCGCGTCCGACCTCGACCAGGCCGTCGCGTGCCGCGTCCTTCTTGTCCGCCGCGACCGCGTCCTCGAGGTTGCCGAGCAGCACGTCGACCTTGGGCGCGATGTCGGGGACCTTGCCGACCATCTTCGGGTTCGACGGGTCGAAGAAGTGGATCATCCGCGAGGGCCGTGCGGGTACCTCACGCACCGGCTCGGGTGCTCCGAGGGCGAGCGGCTTGAAGAAGTCCTTGGGGCTACGCAAGGGAGAGCCTTCGTGACGGCGGCGAGGTGGCAGATGCCGAACGGTAGGCGCGGGGCCGCGTCACCACCGAACCGGCGTCGTCAGGCGGAGGCGCCGGCGTAGTTCCGCAGGCCCAACCGCCAGAACCAGCGGGTGACGGCGACCAGCACCAGCGTGAAGGCGACGGCGCCGCCGAGGGCGAGCAACCCGGCCCGTCCGGTCAGCGCCTCGGACGGGAGGGTGACGGCGAACGCGAGCGGCACCAGGACGGTGAACACCAGCCGCAGCCAGCCCGGGAACAACCCGATCGGCCAGCGACCGGCCTGGTAGAGCCCGTTGAACAGCTCGGCGACGTGCTCCATCCGCACGATCCAGAAGGCACCGGTCGTGATGATCAGCCACAGGCAGTAGATCATCACCGCGCCGAGCGGCAACGCGACCAGGAACGTCCCGACGCTGAGCACGGTCACGGCGACGCCGGCCTGGACCGCGGCGACCACGACGACGCCGAGCCCGACCACGACGTCGACCAGCGGCCACACCGTGATCCGGCGCAGGCTCACCACCAGTTGGGCGTCCACCGGCTTGATCAGGGCGAAGTCCAGCTTGCCCTCGCGGATGTCCTCCATCAGCAGCTGCATCGAGGGCTGGATCAGCGACCGGATCACGCCGCCGAGCGCCGTGTGCACCCCGACGACGACCATCAGCTCCCACGGGCTCCAACCGCCGAGCGACGGGGTGTAGAGGAAGACCAGCGCGACCACGGCGATGGCGGTCGCCAGCGCGACCAGTGACTGGAACAGCTGCAGGAAGAAGTTGACCCGGTACTGCAGTTCGTTGAGTGCGCTGACGCCGACGAGGGTGCGGATCACGTCCCGGCGGCGGACCACCGCGGGTCGCGCCAGACCAGCCCGGTCCGGCCGCCGGCCGGGTGCAGTGTCCGGGGTCGGGGCCATCAGTTCCCCACCGCGCTGTAGCGCCGGATCGCGCGCTTCCACACCACCATCGCCAGCAGCCAGCCGAAGCCGATCCAGAACAACTGTGCCAGCAGTCCACGCACGAGTTGGGGGCCCGAGAGGTCGCTGACCAGCGCCTCGATCGGGAACCCGAACGTGGACCGGAACGGCAGGAGGTCGACCCAACGCAGCACGGCGTCGGGCATCAGGTCGAGGGGAACGAGGCGGCCCGACAGCAGCAGTTCCGCGGCGAAGTACAGCTCGAACAGGGCCGCGACCCGCGTGGTCCAGAGCGTCACCAGGCCGAGCACGAACAGCAGCAGGGTGCGGATGACGTAGGCGCCCCAGATCGCGACGAAGAAGGTCGCGGCCTGGGCGAGGTTCACCGATAGTTCGGGGGGGAACAGCAGCGCGAGCACGACCGCGATCGGGACCCAGAGCAGGACCGCGATCACCTTCCAGCCCGCGAAGTAGGCCAGGTCGTAGTGCAGCGGGTGGATCGGGCGGACGAGCATCCCCGACAGCTGTCCCTCGCGGATGCGGAACTCCCAGCCGTAGGGCGTGAACACGATGTTCATGTTCCGGACCAGCATCCACACGATGTAGTAGGCGGCGAACCCGCCCGGCGTGTAGCCGCCGACCGAGCCGCCGCTGGCCTCGGCGACCACCGACCACACCACGAGGTAGATGACCGGCTCGACCACCATGCCGATCATGTACATGTAGTTGGCGGCGCGGTACTGGAACTGCTCCTGGACCGCCGTGCGGGCGACCGTGGCGTAGAAGTCGAGCATCTGCCGTGGCCGGCCGACCCGCGCGAGCGGCGGCCGGGCCGGAGGCGGTGGGACCCGGTGCTGTTGCGCCGTGTCGGCGCTCATCCGGGCAGCTTCTCGTCGCTCGGGACGGCGCTGCCCGGCTCGTCCGGCGTGGCGAAGACGCGCTCGATGACGTCGTCGATCGGGGGATCCTCGATGGTCAGGTCGGTCGGCTGCAGGTCGGCGAGCAGGCGCGCCGCGACGGCGGATGCGTCGGCCCTCGGTACCCGCAACGTGACGCGCGCGCCGTCGACCGCGACCACCTCGCCGTAACGGGACAGGTCGGCGCCCGGATCGACGAGCGTGACCCCCACGGTCTTGGCGGTCTCGAACCGTGCGGCGAGCTCGGACAGGGGGCCGTCGTAGAGCAGCCGACCGTGGTGGATCACGATCACGCGGCGGCACAGGGCGGAGACGTCGGCCATGTAGTGGCTGGTGAGCATCACCGTCGCCCCGTAGCGAGCGTTGTACCCGGCCAGGAACGTCCGGATGCGCTTCTGCATCGTGACGTCCAACCCGATGGTGGGCTCGTCGAGGAACAGGACCTGCGGCCGGTGCAGCAGCGCGCCGGCGATCTCGGCCTTCATGCGCTCGCCGAGCGAGAGGTTGCGCACCGGCTTGGTGACGAGGTGACCGATCTCGAGCAGCTCGACCAGCTCGTCGCGGGTGCGATCGAAGTCGGTCCGCGCGATGCCGAAGATCGCCCGGTTCATCTCGAACGAGTCGACGACCGGCAGGTCCCACTGGAGCTGGTTGCGGTTGCCCATGACCAGCGTGATGCGGGCCAGGTACTCGCGCTCGCGCCGCCAGGGCTCGTGGCCGAGCACGCGGGCCGTGCCGGAGGTCGGGTGCAGCAACCCCGAGAGCATCTTGAGCGAGGTGGTCTTGCCGGCACCGTTGGGACCGAGGAAGCCCACCACCTCCCCGGGTTCGATCGTCAGCGACAGTCCTTCGACGGCCCGCACCTCGCGGTGCTCGCGACGGACGAGCGAGCGCATCGCCGCGCCCAAGCCGGCCTCGCGGACCGGGACGCGGAACACCCGCGTCAACTCGTCCACCTCGACGTCCGCCAAGCTCGGTCCCTCCGCGTGGGAGGGGAGAGCTAGCAGGTCGCGTCGTGCGATGGCCGCCAGCTTGCGTCGGCGTGCCCTCGCCGACCACGATGCCGCTCCCGCTGCCCCGATCCCCGCCCCAGGAGCTCCGCCATGCCCACCGAGGACTTCGGCCGCTACCTCGACGACTTCGAGGTCGGTGACGTCTACAAGCACTGGCCCGGCAAGACGATCACGCAGGCCGAGGACATCCTGTTCTGCTCGATCACGATGAACCAGCACCCGCTGCACTCCGACGACAACTACGCGGCGGCGGCCACCCCCCACGGCAAGGCCATGGTGGTCGGCAACCTCGTGTACTCGATCGTGCTCGGTCAGTCGGTGCCGGACGTGTCGGGCCGGGCCATCGCCAACCTCGAGATCGAGTCGCTCAAGCACGCCAACCCGACCTTCCACGGCGACACCATCTACTCGGAGACCGAGGTCCTCGAGAAGCGCGAGTCCAAGAGCAAGCCGGACCGCGGCATCGTCAAGGTCCGCACCATCGGTTACAAGCAGGACGGCACGGTCGTGTGCGAGTTCACCCGGAGCGTCCTGGTCCCGAAGCGTGGACACGGCTTCGATGGCCACGTCGGGCGGCCGGAACCGCAGCGGTGAGCTCCCCAGAGGGGTGACCGCGGCGTGACCGCTGGGTGAACCTCTCGTGCACGGTGCGCGGCACCCGTGCGACATCTCCACCTGCCGACGGCGGCTCCGTAGGCTGCGCCACGATGGGACTTCGACTCGGTATCGACCTCGACGGCGTGGTCGCGGACTTCAACCGCGGCTGGACGGCGGCCTACAACGATGCCTTCTCCGGGCAGCTGGAGGCGGACATGGTCGTGTCGTGGGACAGCCCGCTCGAACTGACCCACTTCGGGGACATGGACGCGTTCTGGGCGTGGGCCCGGGATCACGGCGGGCACAGCGTCTTCCGCCACCTCGAGCCGTACCCGGAGGCCGCCGAGAGCCTGCGGGAGTTCAACCGTGCAGGGCACGATGTGGTGATCCTCACCGCCAAGCCCGACTGGGCCGTCCACGACACGCTCGAGTGGCTCGCCGACCACAAGATCCCCACGCGGGACATCCACTTCCTCGAGGACAAGCACACGATCGCCTGTGACGTGTACCTCGACGATGCGCCGCACCAGGTGGAGACCATCGCCGACCACCGGGCGACGACCGCGACGGTCTGCCGCTTCGTGCGCGCCTGGAACGATCCGGTCGAGGGTTCGGTCGACGTGCACAGCTGGGAGGATTTCCGACGGCTCGTCCGGCAGCTCGCCGAGCAGCCCGGAAGTGTCCGGTCGAAGGTGACCGGGTAGCAGGAGCAACGCCGCGACTGGGGGCCCTCTGGTCGCGTCCGACGTAGAGGGGTGCGACCAATGAAGATCCGGAAGTGGACCGCGCTGAGCGCGGCCGCCGTCCTGCTCGCCGCGTGCGGCGGCACCGACGACGAACCCGAGGACACCACCACGGAGACCGAGGCGACCGACGACGGCGCCGAGGAGACCGAGGACGACGGCGAAGCCGCCGCCGGCGAGGACTGGCCGGACGAGCTGGTGCTCGGCCTGGTGCCCTCGCAGGACATGGACAAGCTGGTCGAGGACGCGAGCGTGCTCGGTGAGCTGCTGTCCGAGGAGCTCGGCATCACCGTGACCACCAACATCACCGACGACTACACCGCCCTGGTCGTCGCGATGGGCACCGGCCAGGCCGACATCGGCATGTTCGGACCGATCGCGCTCGCGCAGTCGGTCGACCAGTCCGACGCCGTCCCGATCCTCCAGTCGGTGCGGCGCGGCGCGGCGACGTACCACACCCAGTGGTTCACCAACGACCCGGACCGCTTCTGCGACGACGAGCCGGTCGAGGCCGAGAACGCCGAAGGTTTCACCTACCTGTACTGCAACGGCACGGACGCCGCGGACGCCGGCCCGGTCGGTGAGGACGCGCTCAACAACATCGAGGAGGGTGAGACCATCTTCTTCGTCGATGAGGCGTCGGCGTCGGGGTACTACTACCCGGCGACCCAGCTGCAGCAGGTGGCCGGTATCGACCCGTTCGGTACCGAGATCGACCCGCAGTTCGCCGGTGGCCACCCCAACGCCATCCTCGCGGTCCTGCGCGGTGACGGCGCGATCGGCACCAGCTTCGACGACGCCCGCAACGTCGTGGTCGAGGACGAGCCCGCGGTCGCCGAGGACATCGTCGTCTTCGCGTGGTCGACCGAGATCCCCAACGACGGCATCTCGGTCTCCGGCGACCTGCCGGAGGACCTCGTGCAGGCCATCACCGACGCGTTCCTCGCGCTCGCGGCCGACGAGGAGGGCAACGCCGCCCTGTTCGAGGTGTACGAGATCGAGGACCTCGTCGAGGTCGACATGGCCGCCATCGACGAAGCACGTGCCGTCGCCGAGAACTTCGGCGACTGACCGTCCCTGCTGCGCGCCCGGGCCGGTGACGGCCCG